>NZ_JABXJH010000038.1:0-50438 GCF_013373675.1 Bacteroides sp. L10-4 | reverse complement strand
CTGCGGTCTTTTCACCCGCATAGCAGGCAAAATAGCAGCAATGACGTTCATGCAATATGTCAATTTCGTTAATCATCATCCGATTGGGCGGATAAAATATTCTCTAATTTAATTCAACCAACAGGTAGAAATATGTATTCCTATCCGGCAGCCAGCAGATTCTGGAAATAAGCAATCCCACGATGGATGCCTATTTCAAAAGATGCGCGGGAAGAGACGACGGCAATACCTTAGGAGACACCACCATTGACAAGGTGACGGAAACCCTTAAAAGTTTATGTACAGTACCTTCCGCCTGCTGCGAAAAGCAAAAACAAGACATGCTGACACTGAATGTAACGCATGGCTGCAACATGTCCTGCAAATATTGTTTTGCTTCGACCCTGCAAGACAGAAAAAGCGTGATGTCCCTTTCGGTAGCCCAAAACGCAATTGCCAACATGCTTGAAGGTAATCCCGACAGCGAACGATACACCATTTACTTCTTCGGCGGCGAGCCGCTATTACACAAGCTGTTTGTCAGAGACGTAGTGGAAATAGCCAAAGAAGAAATCATATTCCGACGGAACAAAAACGTATGCTTCCTACTGAACACCAATGGCACATTGATAGACGATGACATGATGAACTTCTTTGTACAAGAAAAGTTCACCGTTACAGTCAGCATTGACGGGCCGCAAAAGGTGAATGATGCAAACCGGGTATTTCTTAACGGTCGCGGCAGTTTCAGACGAATAGCCGAAAATATAGAAAAACTCAAAAAAGGTGGTGTAGACTTCAATCTAAGGGCTACCATCAGCCCAAAGAACACAAGGTTACTCGAGACGTTCCTTTTTTTCGAGAGCATGGAAGTCCCTTACTCTTATGCCTTTACAATTGATTCCGACGTAAAGGACCGGAGCACGACCCACTTTGATGCCAACGGCATTAAGACAATAGACAAGCAACTGGGCGAGGTCATGAACTTTTTTACCCGAAAGTTTATGGGCAAAGAAAACATCTACTGCAACGACTTTCAAAGGAATATCAACCGTCTAAGAACCAAGAGCGTAAGATACCAGGGATGTGCAGCAGGCAGAAGCAGCCTTATTGTAGACGAAGCAGGAGAGTATTATCCATGCCAGAACATGCTTTCCTATCAAGATATGTCCGTAGGAAATGTGTCCGAAGGTATTGATAACAGCAGATTACAGCTTTTCCGTTCAAAAGAAGTATCACAACTTGCAAGTTGCCGACAATGCTGGGCTAAATACTTATGTGGTGGCAGTTGCGAAGCTGAGCGACATCTTCTGGGTCAGGAAAGTAAAGACTGGAAACAAAAATGCAAAATGATTCGGTTGGAATGGAAACATCTGATTCATTCCTATATCAAGCTAAACGATTTTATTAACAATATGTCTAACAAACACAAAATTATCGATTATGAAAAATTTGAAAGAGCTGGGGCTTAACCCCATTGACGAGAAGCAAGCAGAGAGTATTAACGGTGGATATATTGGAATACCTCCAATGATTATAGAACCGGAAGATTTAGTAGTATGTTGCCACAATATACCACCAATAAACATGCCAGGAGACATATGGAGCGACTTAATGTAATGTCTCCTTATTGGGGAAAAGAGTCAATCGAGCTATGAGAACCCTCACATTGGAAGAATGTATCAACACGTATGGCGGTTGTTGCGTCTGCGATGCAGATACCGGTTTCAGCAATGTATTTGCAACACCGCTTACTATCAGAGATTCACTATTCAAACAGTAACTTAAAAAAAGAAAAAAACAATGAACAAGTATTTTTATTTATTAGCAGCATTATGTTTGGCTGCATTCTTCGGATGCCAAAACGACAATGACATGAATGCCTCCTTCAGCAAAGAAAAGGGAACAATTTCTGCTACTATAGATAGTGTCGGAAAAGTTCACAATTACTTATTGGAACAAATGAAAGATTCGGAAATCGGATTATGCATAAGCAATAAAACTAAAATGAAAGATTTAGTCAACTGTTTTCAGAAGCTGAATGACAATGGCAAATATTGCTATAATGAAATTATGACCAGAGCGGACAACGACAATGCCGACTTCAGCGAGTTTGAGAATATGGCAATCGAAGACTTTGACGTAAAAAGCATCCGCACACTCGTCTTAAAACGCATTAATGCAAATGACAATATCGACATTGACGTAAAAAAGGCTATTGAAATCATTTCCGACCCAGACGGAAATCCATTAAGCGAACAGAACCTTTCACTCATTGAGCAGAACAAGAACAAGAAAGGAGGGCATCTTCTAATCGTATTCAAAAATATAGCCGAAGACTCGGATGAATATTGGCCACAAACAAGAGATTCCCAATCACGGGCCGTAATCGTTGCAGATGGGATAGGAGGAGTACTTGGCACAACCTGTAGCGGAGTGATGGGAATACTTTGGGGAGCAGGATTTTCATATGCCTGCGACATGTGTTTAAGCAACTAAATTGAGACTTATGTGTGCAAATACTACTGCAAAATACAATATGTCAATCATCGTGCTTTATATGATTTTCATTGTGTCATTTCTATATGACAAGCATTATGACATCATCGGAATATTGACATCAATCGCATTTGCCGTCCTATTTCCCCTTAGCATCCGAAAAGAACCAAAACAGACGGATGGCAAGCGTTTAAAGTCTCTGCTATTTGCTTGTACCTTTATGATAGGATTTCCTTGCGCTTTGAAAATAACTGAATTCCTAACAAACAAATCGTTTCAAGCAGACGGATGGCTGGTTGTATTAACTGGAATTGCCTTACAAAGCGCCCATTATATCATAAGTGTACGTAGAGAAAAATCAAAACCCTAAGATATGTTTTTAAGCGGTTGTTGCATCTGCAATGCAGATATCCGTTTCAGCAGCGCATTTACAACACCGCTTACTATCAGAGATTCACTATTTAAACATTAACTTAAAAAAGAAAAACAATGGAAAAGAACATCGAACACAAGGTAAAGCCTTTAACAAAAAAAGAGCAGAGAGTTGTATCGGGAGGATATGCCCCCACCGATTCTCCCATTAAGCCCATAGACGACAACAATGGTATGCCGGATTTTAAGATACCAAGCAAAGAAGATTTCAAGTTCTATTAATCGCAATAGAAACGTTCTATTAACCCTTTTATTAATAATTAAAACATTTTGAGTTATGAAAAATTTAAAAGACAATGCAATGATGCAGGAAATGAGTTTGCAGGACATGAAGGATGTAAACGGTGGACTTGTAGGAGTAATTTTCGGTTTAATTATAACTGATATCATAATGAATCCCAATAGTGCATGTGAAGCTTTAAAAGCCGGTTGGAATTCTTGGACAAAATAAAATAAATATCAACTTTAAATTAACATACAATGATGACAGAATTATCCAACCTAGAATTACAAGAAATAAACGGTGGCGAATTAAACGAACTTACAGAAGGACTTCTCTACGGTATAGCAAGGACAGCAGCCTTTTCTGTTTTCGAACTAGCAACTTTGTGCTTATTAACCTACCATAGTCTATAAAAACCATGATGAAACTATCTGCATCAAATGATGCAGATAGTATTCACCTATTAAAACCAAAAAGTTGTATGAAATTTTCACCAATATTAAGTATCGCATTTACTGTAACAATCTGTTTTATTACTAATAATATAGTCCAACCATATCTATTAAAATATGGCACAAATGATTACTATAGTACATCTTTTATCAGTGGATTCACATTTACCTTCTCATTCGATTCTATACTCATCTTAGTATATAAAAAGAAAATAACGAACAACAAAAAGTTGATTTCATTATTAATCCCTTGTCTTCTCTTTCATTTTCCATTCTTTGAGATTTCCACAAATAACCTCATTAAATTATTAGGATGTTCAATAGCTACCATTGTAATCTTCATTTTATATAAGAAATATCCTAAATATTGAGTATTCTTCATCTCATATTATAACTCACAATACGAGAATTTAAATTATTATCATAGGATTAACAATCCTATTTACCCAGAATCACTTTTTTACATTTCTAAAAATGATATTAAAATTAGGCACTAATATTAGGTATTTCTTTCTATACTTCATTATGATGATTATCACAATTCTCCACAAAAATAGATATAAAACATTCATCTCTCAATAAACCTCAATTTTAACCTACAACTAACATTCCCCTAACATATCTTCTTCCTTTATCGGCCTACCTTTGCTCCATCAACAAGAACAAAAGTATTAACTCTTAAAGCAAGAAGATATGTCACTTTTACCGAACGAATGGATAGAAAACAGCATTGAAGTCTACAACTATCAGCACACCACCAAATCACAAGCCATCTATTGGGTAGTATTGGCAGCCGTTACCGCCGCCCTCATCTCCCTCCCCTTTATCTATATAGACATCTCCGTACAAGGCAACGGAGTGATACGCCCGGTAACGGAAAAGACGGAAATCAAAGCAGCCGTCACCGAACTGGTAGATTCCGTATACGTCCGCGAAGGGCAGCAAGTAAACAAAGGGGATATTCTGCTGCGATTCCGCACCAGCAATCCCGATTACAAGATTACTTATCAGACCAACTGCCTGAACGACTATGAAGCGCATCTGGCAGACCTCACCTATCTGTCACGCGGAGAGGTTCCTGCAAATTTCCGTTCTCCGGTGCGCCGACAAGAGTACGCCTACTTCACCAAACGGAAAAACGAACTGGAAACATCCCTCACTAAAGCCAAGAAGGAATACGAACGCGAAAAGATTCTGTTCAACAAAAAGCTGATTTCGGAAGAAGAATATGACAGCTACTACTTTCAATATCAAAGCCATCAGAATGAACTTGCCTCACTGATACAAAGCCAAATCAGTACTTGGCAAGCAGACCTGAACAGCTATCGCAACCAGTGCAACGAAATGAGCACCACACTGAAACAAGAGCAGAAGGACAAGGACATGTACATTGTACGCAGCCCGGTGGCAGGTACCGTAGACCAGTTCTCGGGCATCTACAAGGGCAGCAGCATTCAGGCAGGCCAGTCGCTTGCAGTAATCAGCCCCGACTCCACGCTGTGTACGGAAGTCTACGTAGCCCCACGAAACATAGGGTTCATGAGCATAGGCATGCCGGTGCATGTGCAAGTGGAATCCTTCAACTACAACGAGTGGGGAACTCTGCCGGGAAAGGTGAAAGACATATCATCGGACTTCCTGACCGATGCCCAAGGCAACTCCTTCTACAAGGTGAAATGTGAAATGGAGCGCGATTACCTGAAACGGAAAAACGGACGGATAGGCCGGTTGAAGAAGGGAATGACAGTCAGCGCCCATTTCATAGTGACACGCCGTTCGCTCTTCGACCTGCTATACCAGAAGATGGACGACTGGGCAAATCCGCGACAATATGAAAGCGAAAACATGATGGCAAGAAACAATTAAAAAAGGAAACAATTATGAGACTCAGAAAAGGAATCAAAATCAAACAACACGACATTACGGACTGCGGGGCTGCCTGCCTCGCCTCGGTATGTGCCTACTACGGGCTGCAATTTCCCGTGGCACGCATCCGTCAATACGCCTTCACCGACCAGAAGGGAACCAATGTGCTGGGAATGATAGAAGCAGCCACCAAGCTGGGGCTGTCTGCCAAAGGCGTACGCGCCGAGTTCGATGCATTGAAGGTGGTGCCCAAGCCCGCCATTGCCCATGTCGTAGTGAAAAAGGAGCTGCAACACTTCATCGTAATCTACAAGGTGACGGACACGCACATAGTCTACATGGACCCCGGAGACGGACAGATGCACAAAATGGACCATGAGGACTTCCTGATAGAGTGGACGGGAGTGCTCATCCTGATGGAACCGGAAGCAACCTTCAAAACCGGAAATGAGAAAACCGGCATGACGAAGAAATTCCTTTCGCTGATGGCACCGTACAAAAGCGTAATGCTGCAAGCCGTCTTCGGAGCACTTATCTACAGTATTCTGGGACTATCCACTTCCATTTACGTCGGGAAAATCACCGACTATGTACTGGTGGACAGAAACCTGAACCTGCTCAACCTCATGGGGGTCATCATGCTCGTCCTGCTGTTGCTGCGCACGTTCATCGGCGTCATGAAAAGCATCCTTGCCCTGAAAACCGGACAAAGGATTGATGCGGCGCTGATACTGGGCTATTACAAGCACCTGCTGACACTGCCCCAGCAGTTCTTCGACACCATGCGGGTGGGCGAAATCATATCGCGCGTGAACGATGCCGTAAAAATCCGCAACTTCATCAACAACGTATCGCTCGACCTGCTGGTCAACGTCATGATACTGCTGTTTTCCGTATGCCTGATGTTCGTCTACTCGTGGAAGCTAGCACTAATTACCCTGCTGGCCGCGCCTCTGTTCCTGGTGATATTCTACAGCTTCAACAAGCTGAACCGCAAATACCAGCGCCACATCATGGAGAGCAGTGCCGACCTGGAGGCCCAACTGGTAGAATCTCTCAACTCCATCTCCACCATCAAGCGCTTCGGCATCGAGGAATATGCCAACCTGAAAACGGAAACGCGCTTCGTACATCTGCTGAAGAACACTTACCGCAGCATCTACGGTTCCATCATGGCGCAAGGAGGCATACAGTTCGTATCAACCGGAATCACAATCGCCATCCTGTGGCTGGGCAGTGTGCTGGTCATCGACCAGGAGTTTACGCCGGGCACGCTGATGGTATTCTACTCGCTGGTAGGATACGTCATATCGCCCATCGGTTCACTGATTTCTTCCAACCAGACCATACAAGACGCACTGATTGCCGCCGACCGCCTTTTCCAAATCATGGACCTGGAACGCGAACAGAACGAGGAGCAGAAGATAGAACTGACCGAGGAGATGGTAGGAGACATCAGCTTTGAAAATGTCTGCTTCAGGTATGGTTCGCGCAAGGACATCTTCTCTGCACTGAACCTGACGATAGAGAAGGGAAAGATGACAGCCATCGTGGGTGAAAGCGGTTCCGGAAAAACCACACTGATGTCACTGCTGCAACATATCTACCCCATTCAAGGAGGACATATCCGCATCGGCAAGCATGACATCGCCGAAATAGACAACCGGAGCCTGCGCCAACGCATCGGCACCGTGCCCCAGCACATCGAGCTTTTCTCCGGAACCATCGCCGAAAACATTGCCGTAGGCGAACTGCATCCCAAGATGATACGGATAAAGGCCTTGATGGAAATGCTCGGACTGGAAGAGTTCATCGAACGCCAGCCCAAAGGCTACCAGACCCAAATCGGTGAGCACGGCGTGAACCTCTCAGGCGGCGAACGGCAACGGATTGCCATAGCACGTGCCTTGTACAAGAATCCGGAGATTATTATTCTGGACGAAGCAACCTCTTCGCTGGACAACATAGCCGAAAATCAGGTGAAAATAGTGATGCAGGTGATGAAGGATGCAGGCAAGACAGTTATCGTCATTGCCCATAGGCTGAGCACCGTGAAGCATGCCGACCGGATTATTGTGCTGCACAATGGTGAAGTAAAAGAGGAAGGGACACACGAGGAACTTTCGCAGAAAGACGGTTTATACCGCAAACTCTGGAAAGAACAGTTCGAAGTTCTTAAATGAAAACAAAAAACACAGATGGGTCCTATACTGCAAAGTTCTGCATATTTTTTGCAGTCGCACTGCAGAGCTGTTGCAGCACCACTGCATATGTGTTGCAGCCGCGCTGCATATATATTTGCAGTGTCACTGCAACAGCTCTGCAGTGCTACTGCAAAATATATACAGCAGCTTTGCAGTAACGTGATTGATTTCACCCGGTTATTGTTGCCAATTCCAGCACCCCTTCCGGCAAATATCCGCTGCGTATGCGCCATTCCTGGGGATAAAGATTATTGGCACGGTTACCTATATTCTTGACAAATCCTAGAGGTATCTGTTTGTAGGTGAGCAAGACAATGCCGCGCGGAGCAGTCTCCGAAAGGACAACAGCCTCCTTGCGCAGGTAGTTGATGGCTTGCCCGCGGCCTATCTCTTCGCGGGCAAAGGCATACGGATTCAGCGCTATACTCATGGCGAGCCCATGAGCAGGCATCCAGTCTTTTCCTTTCAACTCGGCAACATCCACCCCGGTCTGCACGATGCGGAGTGATGAGCGCAAAGCCGACAACTCGGAGAGATATTCTTTAGGGAAAGCACTGACGTTGTTGCCATTGACGATAAATTCATAATTGTCCGGAGCCGCAAGCCACTCACGCAGTGCCGAAAGCTGTTCTTTGGAAACACCCGGAGTTTTCGCTCCTTTTCCTTGGGGTTTTCTTCCTTTTTCCCGGGATTTCACCTGCCCGGCCCAGGTATTCCCGTCACTCACGCCCGGTTTGCGGAGAACTGCCAAAAAGAATCCTTCCCCCTTCGTCCGATGGGGCAGGAAACGATAGGCGGGAAAGTCCTCTCCCGACAATAGATTACCCGTAATATTCCAGTCAGCAGAGATTTCCAACGGCAATACTTCCGCCCCGAATTCATCCCGTATCCAACGGATGTTCTCTTCGTTTTCCTTTGTATTATAGGTACAAGTACTGTAGATGAGAATGCCTCCGGGCTTCAAGCAAGGCCAGATATCCGTAACGATGCGACGCTGGCGCTGCCAGCAGATTTCCACATTCTCCCCACTCCACTCACTTACCGCAACGGGGTCTTTACGGAACATCCCCTCACCGGAACAGGGGACATCTGTCAATACAACATCGAAGAAATCCGTCAACGAAGAAAAATCTGCCGGATCATTATTAGTGACCACCACACCGGAATCCCCCCACTTCGTAAGATTCTCCGCCAATATCTGCGAGCGGTTGCGGATTACCTCATTGGCCACCAACAGACTACCTGCAGGCAATACGCTACGGGCATGCGTGGATTTTCCGCCGGGAGCCGCACAGAGGTCAAGCATCACCACCGGCTCTTCGCCCACATTCTGCCTCAAAGCCTGCCCCACAAACATGGACGAGGCTTCTTGCACATAGTAGCAGCCTGCATGAAACAGCGGGTCAAAAGTGAATGTCAGCCGCTTGTCCAGATAGTATCCTGCAGCAGACCAAGGGACATGCTCAAAAGAGGAGCGAAAATGACCGAATGAAGATTCGGACAACTTATCTTCATTCAGTCGTATACTGACCGGCTGCTCCCCTTCCAGGGCGGCAGCCAGCTTTTCATATTCTTCCACACCCAAGAGGGCGCGTGTATAATCGGTGAAAGATGAGGGTAATTCCATTCTCTGAACTGTTTTTGCGAGGGCAAAGATAAAAGACAATAAGACATTTTCATTAAAAATATCGCCTTATTTCCGGTTTTCTGAAAAAAAGATACTCTCTTTGCAACTTTATAAAGGTGACGATACGTCTAACCAACAAAGAAACAAATTAAAAAGACCATAGATTATGAAACGTATCATTTTTGGATTAATGCTTGCCGTGATGTTCTGCACACTGGTGCAAGGCGCAAACAGAACCGTAACAGAGAACGACGGCCAAGGAAACAAGAAAAGAGTCATCGAATTGAGAGACACTGTAATCAATGGAGAAACCGTAACAGACACACTCAGTGTCATGACTTATGAAAACGGTGTCGACAGTAGCGACACCCCGGAAAAATGGAGAACCCACCACAGCAACGGTATCGACTGGAACGGGTTCGACCTCGGAAGCAAGACCTCGGAAACCGTGATTGCTGTAACAGCCATCGTCTTTATATTCGGACTGCCGCTGTTCATCATATTCGTAGTATTCTTCTTCCGCTATAAAAACCGGAAAGCCAAGTACCGCCTGGCGGAACAAGCCCTGGCCAGCGGACAGCAACTACCAGAAAACTTCTTCAAAGAAGCCGCAGCAACAGACATCCGCAGCAAAGGCATCAACAACATATTCGTCGGCATCGGCCTGTTCATCTTCCTTTGGGCCATCACCGGAGAATTCGGTCTCGGATGTATCGGCCTATTGATTATGTTTACCGGTTTCGGACAATTGGTAATCTACTACACCCAGCAGAGCAAAGACAACAGTCCCTTCATCCATGTAGAGTACGACAAGAATAGCGGAAAAAGAAACGTGAAGGCGGGAAACACTGAAATCAGCTACTCCCCAAAAGACAACGAGGAAGAATGAGCCAGATGGGGGACATTTCGTTAGTCGCACAGGTCGTGGTGTTTCACAACACCAGGGCCTTCGACCAGTTGGTTAGGAAATACCAGTCGCCCGTGCGGCGATTCTTCCTGCACCAGACCTGCGGCGACAGCGAATTGAGTGACGACTTGGCACAAGATACATTTATCAAAGCCTATACAAACATCGCTTCGTTCAAAAATCTGTCCAGCTTCTCAACCTGGCTTTACCGTATTGCTTATAATGTTTTTTATGATTATATTCGCAGCCGGAAGGAAACGGACGATTTGGATACGTACCGGGTGGACGCTCAATACAGCACACTGCAGCAGGACGTGGGACAGCACATGGACATTTACCATGCCTTGGCCACACTGAGGGAAATGGAACGCACCTGCATCACGCTCTTCTACCTGGAAGACCAAAGCATCGAAAAGATTGCAGGTATCACCGGATGTCCGGCGGGAACGGTAAAAAGCCACCTCTCGCGGGCGAAAGACAAGATGGCTTCCTACTTAAAACAAAATGGTTATGATGGAAAATGATGATAAACTCCTGACTTCATTCTTTGCCGAACACCGGCAGGAGATAGCCGATAACGGATTCAGCCGCCGCGTTCTACGACATCTGCCCGGCCGCAGCCGTCACTTGGCACAGATATGGACAACATTCTGCTTTACACTGACCCTCGTGCTGTTCGTCGTCCTCGACGGAGTGCAACTGATACTGGACACCTTGCGCGAAACCTTCGATACTTCCATCCGGAGCGGAGCTTCGGAACTTGACCCCAAATCGTTAATCATTGCCGGAGTGGTATTGCTCTATTTCGGTTACCGCAAGATTGCATCTATGGCATAAATATATATCCATGCCCGGAGAAAGACAACCTCTGCTCTTCTAATAAAGTGGCTCTTATCTAATAAGGTAAGGGCCACGGCTTTTTCGTTAAATGAAAGAGCCATTGGTAAGGACTAATTTTTTTTAAACGAACAAACATATATCAACAAGAAATTGTATCTTTGCTCGCTCGGAAAACTAAATAAGAGGAGAAAGTTTTGAGAAAGATTCTATTCATCATATTATTCGTTTTTTCTATTGGGAATATCGGAGCGCAAACAACAAGCGATTCCATCGTCATGAATTACTTGAAGGAAATGGGCGCTCCCGTTACTTATAACAATGAAGTGAAATTACTGATGACCGGTCATGACAAGTTCGTTGACCTCTTCGAGAATATCCGCCATGCCCGGCACCATATCCATCTGGAATACTTCAACTTCCGCAACGACTCCATAGCCAATGCCTTGTTCAGCCTTCTGGCAGAGAAGGTCAAGGAAGGGGTTGAAGTCCGCGCCATGTTCGATGCTTTTGGCAACTGGTCCAACAACCAGCCATTGAAAGAACGCCATCTGAAATTCATCTGCGCCCAAGGCATCGAAATCGTCAAGTTCGATCCTATCACTTTTCCCTGGGTGAATCATGCCATACACCGCGATCATCGGAAAATAGTAGTGATTGATGGCAAGATAGGTTATACCGGCGGCATGAATATCGCCGACTACTACATCAACGGATTACCCAAAATCGGTAAATGGCACGATATGCACATACATCTTGAAGGAGATGCCGTACGCTATCTGCAGGGCATCTTCCTGACCATGTGGAACCGGGAGACGGGAGAACACGTTGGAGGTCCCGCCTATTTTCCGGACATTCCGCAACTGCCCGACAGCATTGCCGAAGAAATAGCCATCGTAGACCGCACGCCACGCGAAACACCACGTTCCATCAGCCATGCATACGCAGCTTCCATACAAGCCGCACAGAAGAGTATCCGAATCGTGAATCCTTATTTCGTTCCGACCAAATCAATCCGCAAAGCAATCAAGAACGCACTGAAAAAAGGTACTGAAGTGGAAATCATGATACCTGCCGTGTCCGACATAGCCTTCACGCCGGATGCCTCATTCTACATAGCACACAAGCTGATGAAGAAAGGAGCCAAGATATATCTTTTCAACGGCGGCTTCCACCATTCCAAGATAATGATGGTAGACAGCACTTTCTGCACGGTGGGTACTGCCAATCTTAATAGCCGCAGCCTGCGCTATGACTACGAGACAAACGCTTTCATCTTCGACCCCAAGACCACCAATGAGCTGAATGCCATGTTCGAACGGGACGTGCAAAACAGTACGCTACTCACTCCCGAAGTCTGGAAAAAACGTTCCGGATGGAAGAAATTTGTAGGCTGGGTGGGAAACTTGATGACCCCCTTCCTCTAATTTCTAATTATTAATTATTAATCTTTGATTAATTCTCCTACCTTTGCGTTGGGATAAAAACAGAACAACATCATGAAACAATATTTAGACCTACTGAACCGCGTACTGACCGAAGGCGTAGAGAAAAGCGACCGTACGGGTACCGGCACCATCAGCGTATTCGGACACCAAATGCGTTTCAACATAGACGAAGGCTTCCCCTGCCTTACTACCAAGAAGCTACATCTGAAATCAATCATATACGAACTGCTATGGTTCCTCCAAGGAAACACCAATGTGAAATATCTTCAAGACAACGGCGTACGTATCTGGAACGAATGGGCAGACGAAAACGGCGACCTGGGACATATCTACGGGTATCAATGGCGCTCTTGGCCGGACTATAAAGGGGGATTCATCGACCAAATCAGTGAAGCGGTCGAAACAATCAAGCATCATCCCGACTCACGCCGGATTATTGTCAGTGCATGGAATGTAGGCGATTTGAACAATATGAACCTCCCTCCCTGCCATGCCTTCTTCCAGTTCTATGTAGCCAATGGAAAACTGAGCCTGCAACTGTACCAGCGTAGTGCGGACATTTTCTTAGGAGTGCCTTTCAACATTGCCTCCTATGCCCTGCTCCTGCAAATGATGGCACAAGTCACCGGACTGAAAGCCGGAGATTTCATCCATACTTTAGGAGACGCCCACATCTATCTGAACCATTTGGAACAGGTAAAGCTACAACTATCTCGTGAACCGCGGGATTTGCCGCAGATGAGAATTAATCCGGATGTGAAAGACATCTTCGACTTCAAGTTCGAGGATTTCAAGCTGGTCAACTATAACCCGCATCCGCATATTGCAGGGAAAGTATCAGTATAAATCCTATAACAAGATAGAAAGAGAAAGGAATTCTACAGAGATATGATTAATATTATTGCCGCAGTAGATAGAAAGAGAGGCATCGGTTATCAGAACCGGTTGCTATTCTGGCTTCCCAATGATTTGAAGCGTTTCAAAGCTCTCACCACGGGAAATACCATCATCATGGGCCGAAAAACCTTTGAATCTCTCCCCAAAGGCGCGCTTCCCAACCGCCGCAACATTGTTCTGTCCACTCAAAAAGATTTGTTCTGTCCTGGTGCAGAAGTTTTCTCCTCACTGGAAGAAGCACTGAACAGTTGCCGGCCCGACGAACACGTCTACATCATCGGCGGTGCAAGCGTTTATCGTCAGGCACTCCCCTTTGCAGATGCCCTCTGCCTAACTGAAGTAGATGCAGAAGCTCCTCAGGTAGACGCCTACTTTCCCGAAATCAATCCGACTATATGGCAAGAAAAAAGCAGGGAGTCCCATCCCGTAGATGAGAAGCATCCCTGCCCTTATGCATTTATCGATTATATCCGCCGGTAGAATCAATCTTCTTCTTCTACCGTTATAGGCATCTGCCGCTTGATGGCTTCGTGGAAAGAAATCAAGGTTTCCGTACGCGCCAATCCCAGCGGCTGCAACTTATCATGTATGATGCTCAACAAATGATGGTTGTTGCGGGCATAAAGCTTTATGAACATATCATACTTGCCCGTCGTAAAATGACATTCCACAATCTCAGGGATAGCTTCCAATGCCCTCGTCACAGCATCAAAAGAAGCTGGATCCTTTAGATAGATACCGATATAGGCACATGTTTCGTATCCTATCTTCTCCGGATCAATCACATATTCAGAACCTTTCAATATACCTAAGTTTGTCAGCTTTTGAATGCGCTGATGGATGGCTGCACCCGATACATTACAAGCCCTGGCCACTTCAAGAAAAGGAATGCGTGCATTATCGGCTATAAGTTTTAAAATCTGTTCGTCTAAAGTATCCAATTGATGATGTCCCATTTCAAATTCTAATGATTAATAAATTACTATATCTCCCGCATACCTATACGGCAACATGCAAAGTTAGATATTTTTTCGCCAATAAAAAATACGGCTTATAACTTTTCTTGCAAAAAAAGAATAATGCCACATATCAGACCTTTCAAAATGCATATGCAAAATTCCATCTCGCACGACTGGAAAATTGCAGATGAGCTTTAAAGATATTATCTTTGTCTCATCAATAATAATGAACCATTATGAAAAAGTATTCCTTATTCCTATTATGCCTGATGGCGACAATATCCTTGCATGCTCAACGCTTTGCCGATTATTTTGCGGATAAGACCCTACGTGTCGACTATATCTTTACCGGAAATGCAGCCAAACAAGAAATATGCCTGGATGGTTTGTCTTGTCTCCCCTCTTGGGCAGGGAGAAAACATCATTTGTCTGAACTCCCCCTGCAAGGAAACGGGCAAATCATTATGCGAGATGCAGCCAATGGCAACGTAATCTACAAGACATCCTTTTCTTCACTCTTCCAGGAGTGGCTGGAAACAGATGAGGCCAAAGCCGTGACCAAAGGACTCGAAAACACCTTTCTCCTTCCCCATCCCCTGCGTCCTGCAGAAATAGAAATAACTCTTTTTGACCCACGTAGAAATGTACGGGCAAGCATGAAGCATACAGTCAATCCCGACGATATCCTGATACATCAGAAAGGAACTGCCCACATCACGCCACACAAATATCTGCTGCAAAGCGGCAATACGGATAAATGCATCGATGTCGCCATCCTTGCAGAAGGGTATACACCCGAAGAAATGTCTGTGTTCTACGAAGACGCCGCCATTGCCTGCGAAAGCCTGTTTGCCCACGAACCCTTCCGGTCCATGAAGAAGCGTTTCAATATCGTAGCCGTAGCCAGCCCCTCAGAAGACAGTGGAGTGAGCGTACCACGCCTCGGAGAATGGAAACGGACAGCATTCAACTCTCACTTCAGCACGTTCTATTCAGACCGGTATCTGACGACCTCACACGTGAAATCCATGCACGATGCCCTGGCGGGAATACCATACGAACATATCATCATCCTTGCCAATACGGAAGAATACGGTGGTGGCGGAATCTATAATTCCTATACTCTTACCACCGCCCATCATCCCATGTTCCGCCCCGTTGTGGTGCATGAGTTCGGACATAGCTTTGGAGGACTGGCTGATGAATACTTCTATGACGATGATGTGATGACAGACACCTATCCTTTAGATGTGGAACCTTGGGAACAGAATATCAGCACAAGAATCGATTTCAGTTCCAAATGGGAAGATATGCTCGCACAAAAAACTCCCGTTCCCACTCCCACCTCTGAAAGTAAAACATACCGCGTAGGCGTATACGAAGGAGCAGGTTATTCTGCCAAAGGCATATACCGTCCGGCAGATAATTGCCGTATGCGTACCAATGAATACCCTACTTTCTGCCCTGTCTGCGAACGGGCCATCCGCCGCGTCATTGAATTTTACACAGAATAGAAACAAACTAAACTTAAAAAAATCATGATTAAGCTTCAACGCATTACTACAGCTGACACAGACCTATACAGCTACATGGAGGAATTAATGATTCAATCGTTCCCCTCGAAAGAATATCGGGAACTGGAAGAACTGCGCAAGTATACGGATACCAAAACGCACTTCTATAACAATATTATCTTTCATAACAACATGCCGGTAGGTCTCATTACTTATTGGGATTTCGGACATTTCCATTATATAGAGCATTTTGCTATTGCTCCTACACTACGTAACGGTGGGCACGGAAAAAGCGTACTAAACTATTTGTGTCAACTTTTAAAACACCCCATTATCCTAGAAGTGGAAATACCTGAGGAAGAGATGGCACAACGCCGCATCAACTTCTATCAACGGCAAGGATTCTCTTTATGGGAAAAGCCCTACCAACAGCCACCATATAAAGCAGGAGACAACTATCTTCCCATGCTCCTCATGGCTTATGGAAACCTGGAATGCGAAAAGGATTTTGATTCTGTGAAAGAATGTATTTATCGAGAAGTATATAATGTGAAATAACAATTCAACTACTGTCCAAAACGCTGCTTGCAGATTTGTAATCTTATATGCAGGCTTATTCAATTTTTGCTATCATACCCTGCAACAACAATCAGAAAAGCTTTCGTATAAAGTTTCACTCTTAAACTTCAAGTTTCTCTAAACTGTTATAATTTTAAAGACTTATATACTGAAAACAATAAAGGTCGTTTCATTCATCGAAACGACCTTTATCATATTCATTTAATCAACTTCTTACTGACGCGGTTGCGCAGAGTAGTTAATTTTCAACGCATAAGCTTGACGAAGTGCCTCTTTGATATCTGTCACGATACCCATTTTTGTATCTTGGTCAACCTTCAACGACACAGTCATCTGCGGTTGATCTTCTTCCTTCATACTAGCACGTTCACCAATAACGTAATCCTGAATATCAGCCACTTCAGCATAGCTGTCGTTCAACTGAATACGGCTTTCGTTACCTAATTTCTTACGAAACTCAGCAGTAGGTTTTCCTACATAGATAAACGTAACCAAAGACTTCTTTTCAAGTTTTTCCAATTCAGTGGCTTGCGGAACCTTAAACTCAACCTTCAATGTTACCTCACGCATCGTTGTTACAATCATAAAGAAGAACAACAAGGTGAAGATAAGGTCAGGCAGAGAAGAAGTGTTCAACGCAGGCATGCCACGTTTACCAGTCTTATTAAATTTTCCCATTACTTCTTTTCTCCGTACTTTTTAGGTTCAGCCTCAGAAATTCTCTGAGGATAAATTTCACGAATTGCATCCTGCTGTTCTACATCCAAGTCTGCATAATTCTTCTGCCACTTTTCCTGGGCCAACTCATCACGCAACTCATTATATGCTGCCACTAACTCATTCTGAACGGCCATATATGCCTTGTATGAAGAGGTGCGGTCACAACGCAAAGAAACCACATGATTTTCCGTTACCTGAACCGTACCAAAGAACTGTACATTCTTAGCCATCTTCTCGGGTTTGGCTTCATCGTTATACGGATTGGCAATGAATTCTTTTGCTTTTGCACGCAATTGCTCTACATTAATATAATCGTTACCACACATCAACTGGTCGTTCATATTCAAGAAGACCTGCAATACATTGCGTTCTTTTTTCTTCTGATCATCTACCTGTTGGTCTTTTTCCGGCGGAGGCGGCAAACGTCTTGCCAAACCACGGTCTGTGTCCATAGAAGTTGTAATCAAGAAGAAGATGAGCAGCAAGAATGCAATGTCCGCCGTAGAACTGGAGTTGACTTCGGGAACTTCTCTTTTCTTTTTTGCCATTATTCTTTTCTTTTATCAAAGATTCCCAAAAGAATCCTCTTATGTTAACTATTATGACAATTTCTTTTTAATACCACCCAATAGCATGCAAATGATAGCCAATACAAAGAGTGTATAAAGAGAATACAAGAACATATCAGTAGCCTGGGCCCAAAAACCTACGTTATCTGTACCACCATAGCTAATGATTTCCAACTTTTCGGGGCTACCCATACACCATGTAATGCCGAGAACAATGAGTGAACCAGCCAACACATAGAGAGAACCCATAGAAGCTTTCGGGTTACTAACCAAGAAATGGAAGAAGCTAACAACAGCTGCTACTGAAACAATAGCAAAGAGCGCATAAGTCAAGTACAACAATGCGTCCGTATAAGCCGGTTGCCACATTTCCGGGTCTACCCCCATTACTACTGCATCGCCTTGAGCGTCTCCACCGAAGAAGAACAAGCCAATTACCACCAAAATGACAGCAAACATGGCATACAGTATGTAGTATGAAATTTTATATGATAACTTAGCCATCTTAATTATTTTTTGTATTTCAAATCATATTTGATAACCATATCCAACAGGGTGATAGAAGAATCTTCCATTTCGCTTGTCAAAGCTTCAATCTTAGAAAGGATATAGTTGTAGAATACCTGCAGAACCAAAGCAGCAATCAAACCGAAGATAGTAGTAATCAAGGCAACCTTCATACCACCAGCAACAACCGTCGGAGAGATATCACCTACTTGTTGAATCTTATCAAATGCCTGCACCATACCGATTACAGTACCCATAAATCCCAAAGACGGAGACATAGCGATAAACAATGTAATCCAAGAGCAACCTTTTTCCAAGTACCCAGCTTGTACGCCACCATAAGATACTACAGACTTTTCTACCACATCGATGCCTTGATCAATTCTCATCAAGCCTTGATAGTAGATAGAAGCGATAGGACCCCTTGTGTTACGTGCGATGTCTTTAGCAGCTTCAACGTCACCTTTTTCCAAAGCAGCTTCGATAGCAGCCATAAATTTCTTTGTATTAATTTCAGCTAAACTCAAATAGATGATACGTTCAATACAGAAAGCAAGACCGATAACCAAAGCGATAGCTACCAAACTCATGAAAGATGCGGTACCTTCAATAAACTTTGTTTTCAATTCCTTGTGAATACCACCTTCAACTTCTGCTACAGCAGGAGAAGCAGCATCGGCTGCAGAAGCCACTTGTTCTGTTTGTTCAGCCGCAGGAGCATCTTGAGCCTGAGCAAGTTGAGTTGAGCCAAATGTCAAGGCTCCCATCACAGCAACAATTGCAAATAACTTTTTCATTGTGTGTCTAATTTTTAAGATTAATTAATTAATTTATTTATTATAATTTATTGTTTTATCTTCATTTTATTCCACTGCGGAGAGACGGGGATTCGAACCCCGGATACCCTTTAGGGGTATACACGCTTTCCAGGCGTGCCTCTTCAACCACTCGAGCATCTCTCCAATAAACGCCTTTTCCGAAATCGGGTGCAAATTACAAAAAAAATGCGAACCACAAGCGTTTTCAGCTACAAATGTATTCTTTTTTTTGTTGTTCTGCTTCATTCGACCCATTTTATATTAAATAAAATCTCAAAATTAATAAACTTTAAAATCTCAAAGAGCTTATTTGAGCATTCCGAACACTTTTAAAGCGTTATCAGAAGTTATCTGAGCCACCTTTTCAGGAGACTTCCCATAAATTCCGGCTACTTTTATCAAAGTATCCTTAACATATGCACTCTCATTCCTTTTACCCCGATTAGGAACCGGAGTCAGATAAGGAGAATCGGTTTCCAGCACGATACGTTCCAAAGGAATATTCTTTAAGACTTCGGGTAAAGTTGATTTCTTGAAAGTGACCACACCGTTTATTCCTATCATAAAATCTGCAAATTCCATTATCCTGAGAGCCTCCTCTGACGTCCCCGTAAAACTATGTAAGATACCTTTCAAAGGAGTCTGCCGATAGGGACTCAACACATTATATATATGGTCGAACGCTTCCCGGCAATGGAGCACTACCGGTAAATCGTATTCCAAAGCCCACTCAATCTGCCTGTCCAACGCCCTTTGCTGCTCTTTCAGGAAAGTCTTATCCCAATACAAGTCCATTCCAATCTCGCCAACCGCAACAAATTCGTTTGGCGAGGCCAGTTCCCGGGCTACTGTTTCCAACTCCTTTTCATAACTTGCATCCACAGATGTAGGATGTAGTCCAATCATTGGATAACAATATCCTTTATATTCACGACACACCCGAAGCATAGGCTCGATGGTGGTACTGTCGATATTGGGCATGAAGACATGTGTGACTCCTGCTTCACGGGCACGGTTCATTACTTGTGGCAAATCCTCTGCAAACTCTTCTAAAAAAAGGTGGGAATGTGAATCAATCAATCTCATTCTTCAACTGAATCTTTACGTTTTTCACCGGTACGGTAATAATAGATTATTCCATAATCACGGCATAAATCCAAACGCTTCTCATTGGGAGTGACTTCCTCGAATCTCTTTTCAATTTGGTTCCATATATCAAGAATCAATCCATCGGCCTCTGCACGCATTGAAGCCAAGGCCTCCAAACTACGGGCTGTTAAAGATTGAAGATTCTTCTGCTTCTCATAACTATCCATAAAAATATCATAATGCACCCTCACTTTCGCAATCGTAGGGTTATAAATGGGAATACCCCCCTGGGATATACGCTTGTTCTCCCCATCCACGACTTTACGCCCCCACTCTGCCAAAGCAGACTCTGTCGCTAAATCGGGCACATTATTGTTGCCTACATCCAAACCGTAATATTCCTTATGGGCAATGCGCACTTCAGAACGGATGACAGCTAAATTCAACACCTGGATAAAATGAGAGATATACAGACGGGCAGTCTTCACATTAGCTTGATGCTTACGTCCCGCTCGCGCCTGCCGTTCAAAGCATTCGGTATAATAAGCTTGCGCAGCTTCAAACTTTGGAAGAAAATTCCGTGCATCAGTCAACGCCTTCAAAGATACGGCCAAATCATACACATTACATATATCGCCCTTGACAACCACTGCTTTCAGTGCCCGTATTCTTGCTTGATCCGTATTAGGCAATCTTCTATAAGGCATTTTCTCCCGAATTAAAAGTTATACTTCCCGATGCATCAGGTTAGCCATCAGGTTCTTCAATTCTTCCTTCTTTTCATCCGCCACCTTCACAGCCAACAGACTTTCCATTGCGCGTTCACTGTACTCTTCCATTTTCTTTTCACATAGTTCCTTGACACCAATCCGGTCATACAGTTCCGTTACCGCAGCAATCTTCTCCTCCGGATTGAATGAAACAGCACCCACCCAAGCATTCAAGCAATCCAACTGCCCCGCATCTGCATGTTCAAAAGCCTTTATCAGCATATAGGTCTTTTTATCGCACAAAATATCACCTCCTATATTCTTTCCAAAGACGGCAGCATCGCCATAAACATCCAAGAAATCATCTTTCAACTGAAAAGCGACACCCAAATTCATACCGAAATCATACAACCGCTCCGCATCTTCAGAAGAAGCCCCTCCCAAAAGAGCTCCAATCTTCAGACTTGCAGCCAACAATACCGAAGTTTTCAGACGAATCATTTCCAAATATTCCTCTGTCTTCACATCATTCCGATGTTCAAACTCCATATCCAGCTGCTGTCCTTCACAGATTTCCAGTGCAGTCAGGCTAAAGATATCCATCACCTCTTTCAAGTGTTCAACCGGACATTGAGCCATAAACTGATAAGCCAATACAAGCATTGCATCCCCCGAAAGGATGGCAGCATTGTCATTCCAAACCTTATGCACTGTCTCCTTACCACGGCGACGGTCTGCACGATCCATCAAGTCGTCATGCAAAAGAGTATAATTATGATACACTTCAATCCCCGTTGCAGGATTTAAAACACGAGTAATATCCTCCCGATACAAATTGTAGGCCATCAACATCAAAACCGGACGGATTCTTTTGCCACCCATGGACAACACATAGGTCACGGGAGCATATAAACCTTGAGGAGTACGGACAAACTGCAATTCTGCAATATGAGAATTTATTCTTTCTAAAAGCTCGGAGGCTGTAAACATGGCATTTTCAGAATTTAAGAAATAGCGGATAATGAAAAGAGGCTGCATTCCGGCAGCCTCTCTCCACTTATAGATATTTTATTACTGCAATCTAAACATTACAGGCACGGTATACTTAACGCGAACGGGTTTACCACGCTGCATACCGGGTTTCCACTTCGGCATACCCATAATCACGCGGACAGCTTCTTTGTCCAAATACGGGTCAACACCTCTCAGAACTTTAGCATCTACGATACTACCGTCCTTATTAACCACGAACTGTACAGTTACACGGCCTTGAGTTCCGTTTTCCTGTGCAATAGTAGGATATTTAATATTCTTGCTCAGATACTGCATCAAACCAGCCAGACCACCATTCGGGAATTCAGGCATCTGTTCTACCACCTCGAAAATAGTCTGTTCTTCCGGCTCTTCTTCTTCCACTGCTACGGGAACATATTTGATTTCCACAGCCTGATTCAATTCTTCAGAAGATACGATGGCGGTTTCTTCCACGTCGGCATCGTCCTCAACGATAGTCAACGTTTCTGCAATTGCAGGAGCTTCGGGAGGCGGAGGAGTGACCTGCTCCGGCTGTTCGGTAATAGGAATGATTTCCTCTTCAAATACTAAGTCGGCAATAGCCTGACTCGTGTCAATCTTGATGTCACGCTTTGTCCACTCGAACGCAACAAACATGAAAGCGAGCACGATTACATAACCGACAAGCAGCCAAGTCGACTTCTTACTCTCCAAGTCTGCCTTAGGTGATTTCTTAATTTCCATAATTTATAATATAATTTTAGTGTTTCTCATTTGGGTTTGGGGCAAATATAGTACTTTTCCCAATAATGTACATGCTCTGCGGCTTTTTTTTACACAACAGACGCTTCATTTTCATTTTTTTTAATCCTTCAAAAGCCTTCATGCGCTTTTGTGCCACAAATGTAACGAGATATTTTAAAAATACCGTATCTTTGGCAAGAATTTTAGATGAAATATTGAAATTTTCTGTTTTTCAAGTGTCATACCTATATAAAACTATAGTATAAAAGTCATGAAAAAGATAACAATAGCAATCGACGGCTTTTCCTCTTGCGGAAAAAGCACTATGGCCAAAGACCTCGCCCGCGAAATCGGCTACATATACATAGACAGCGGTGCCATGTATCGGGCAGTAACATTATATAGTATAGAGAATGGCATTTTCCAGAATGACCGCATAGATACCGAAAAACTGAAAAATCTAATAAAGGATATACATATTTCTTTCCGCCTGAATCCCGAAACCGGACGCCCGGACACCTACCTGAACGGCGTAAATGTAGAAAACAAAATCCGTACCATGGAAGTGTCTTCATGTGTCAGTCCCATCGCGACATTGGATTTCGTACGCGAAGCCATGGTGACACAGCAACAAGAGATGGGCAAGGCCAAGGGTATCGTTATGGACGGGCGAGACATCGGCACTACCGTTTTCCCGGATGCCGAGCTGAAAATTTTTGTAACCGCCACCCCCGAGATACGGGCACAACGCCGCTATGACGAACTGAAGGCCAAAGGAGAAGAAGCCAGCTTTGACGAAATTCTGGAAAATGTGAAACAACGGGACTATATTGACCAAAACCGGGAAGTAAGTCCGCTACGTAAGGCTTCTGACGCTTTATTGCTGGACAACAGCGACCTAACCATTTCCCAACAAAAAGAATGGCTGGCCGAACAATTCGAACGGGTTATAAAGGAAAAGAACTGAACCGGACATGGCAAAAGTAGAAATAGACGAAGAATCCGGCTTTTGTTTCGGAGTTGTCACCGCAATAAACAAGGCAGAAGAGGAACTGGCGAAAGGAGGAACCCTCTATTGTCTGGGAGACATCGTGCACAACAGCCGTGAAGTGGAACGCCTGAAGGCAATGGGGCTGATTACCATCAACCATGAGGAATTCAACCAACTCCATAACGCCAAGGTATTGCTACGTGCCCATGGAGAGCCCCCGGAAACCTACGACATTGCCCGTCGTAACAATATAGAAATCATTGACGCAACCTGTCCGGTCGTACTCCGCTTGCAAAAGAAGATAAAGCAAGAGTATGTTCGAGAAGACAGCCGAGACAAACAAATTGTCATCTATGGCAAAAACGGACACGCCGAAGTACTGGGACTGGTAGGGCAAACTACGGGAAAAGCCATCGTCGTCGAAAAGCAGGAAGAGGCAAGGAAACTGGATTTCAGCAAAGACATTCGTCTTTATTCCCAGACCACAAAGTCTCTGGACGGGTTTCAAAACATTGTGAAATACATAGAAAGGCATATCTCTCCGGAAGTTACTTTTGAATCATACGACACTATCTGCCGACAAGTAGCAAACCGGATTCCCAATATCCGAAAATTTGCCGCTTCCCATGATTTAATATTCTTTGTCAGCGGTAAAAAAAGTTCCAACGGCAAGATGTTGTTCAGCGAGTGCAAAAAAGTCAACGCCAACTCACACTTGATAGACAGCGCCGAAGAGATAGACAGCTCTTTGCTGGCAAATGCAAGCTCTATAGGTGTCTGCGGAGCCACTTCCACCCCCAAATGGCTGATGGAAGAAATTTCAAAAGCCATAAAGTCAAAACTTAAATAACAGTTTATCATCCTTTTGGAACAGCAAATTAACGTAATTTATTAGTCACAGCCTCAGCTTTTTCGTATCTTTGCAAAAAGAAAAATAGTTCAAATCTATTTTTCATCATGATTATTAATACTAAACAAAAAGATTGTTATGGGAACAGTTAAGTGCATTGGTATCTTGACATCAGGAGGTGATGCTCCGGGAATGAACGCAGCCATACGTGCCGTGACGCGTTCGGCTATTTACAACGGACTTTCAGTTAAAGGTATATATAGAGGTTACAAAGGTCTGGTAACCGGTGAAATCAAAGAATTCAAAAGCCAAAATGTCAGTAACATCATCCAATTGGGCGGTACTATCCTGAAGACAGCTCGCTGCAAAGAGTTCACGACTCCTGAAGGTCGTCAGATTGCCTACGACAATATGAAGAAAGAAGGCATTGACGCATTGGTAGTCATCGGAGGAGACGGTTCGTTGACAGGTGCACGTGTTTTTGCACAAGAGTTTGACGTGCCTTGTATCGGGTTGCCGGGCACCATTGACAACGACCTTTATGGAACAGATACCACTATCGGCTACGACACCGCGCTGAACACTATACTGGATGCCGTGGACAAAATCCGTGATACAGCCACTTCCCATGAGCGCTTGTTTTTCGTAGAAGTCATGGGACGCGATGCCGGCTTCCTTGCTCTGAACGGCGCCATCGCCTCCGGAGCGGAAGCAGCCATCATCCCGGAATTCAGCACGGAAGTAGACCAACTGGAAGAATTCATCAAGAACGGTTTCCGGAAATCCAAGAACAGCAGTATCGTACTGGTAGCCGAGAGTGAACTGACCGGCGGTGCAATGCACTATGCAGAGCGCGTAAAGAACGAATACCCCCAATATGACGTACGCGTAACCATCCTCGGTCACCTGCAACGCGGTGGTAGCCCTACGGCACACGACCGTATCCTTGCCAGCCGTCTGGGTGCTGCTGCCATCGACGCCATCATGGAAGGTCAGCGTAATGTCATGATAGGCATTGATCACGATGAAGTGGTATACGTTCCTTTCACGAAAGCCATCAAAAACGACAAACCCATAAAAAAAGACCTTGTAAACGTATTGAGAGAACTGTCTATCTGATGACAGCCAGTTCGGCTACTCCATAAATAGAGAAGGCGCCATATTCCGACATATGCGCCTTCTCTGTTTTTTACAACCATTTCTTCACTATATTTTCCGTTCTCTTCCACAGTTCTTCCATCTGCACATGCCGGGTGTACTTCTCCGAAAGAGACTTGGGACGGCAACTGGCATTCAATGTACCCGTACGCCTACCGGCATCCTCGTCCAGCAATAAGCCGACAGCCGTTGCAGCTCCCTTGCGGGGAGTACGGATAAAAGGTCTGAAAAGTATATCCGTCAGCGAATCAAACCACATATGCATGGTGATGATATTGGTAGACACAATCCCCGGGTCAGCCGCATTCACAACAATACCTTTGTGCTTGACGCGACTGGCCAAGTCGATGGTGAACAAAGTCAATGCCAGCTTCGTGTTGCTATATATAGGAATGCGCCAAAAGTCACCCTTTCTCCCCCGGAGGAAAAAATCCGGAAAGTCAAGACGACCGATGGCATACGTACAAGATACCATATTAACAATACGGCTCCCCTCGCCCATCAATGGCAGCAGCTTGCGGGTAAGCAGATAAGGCCCTACATAATTGACACTCACCGTCCGTTCCAGTCCATCTTCGGTAATGCGGCGTTCCGTTTCCATGGTTCCGGCATTATTCATCAGCAACGCCAACGGCTCCCCCCGCTTCAACAGATGCTCTGCAAATGCAGCCACTGAAGCCAGAGATGCCAAATCAACGGAAGCAGTCTCAATACGCGGATTACCGGTTTCACGCATCAGCAGTTGCCGCTTGGGTTCGGCAGTCTGGGGGGCACGGCATGCCATGATGACCTGATAGCCGGCAGTTGCCACTGCTCGGGTGATTTCCATGCCCATGCCACCGTCTGCTCCGGTTATAACAGCTAAATTCATTCTAATAATTAAAAATTGAAAATTAATAACTGAAAATCAGCCTTTGGCTTCGATTCTCTCTATCTCCCTTTTCAGGCAGGGCGGAAGCTCCTCCTTCAAATGCTGATGACATGCCATCTCGACGGAATACATCCGGGCAATGCAATAATTACTATGCCGGCAGTTGCAACGTGCATTCTCTTCGGCACGCATGCGGTTGACGAAGCCCGGCTCATTGAGCAGAGCACGCGCCATTTGTACAGCCTCGAAGCCATCATCCAGCACCTCATCTATCTTGCCTCTGGAAACCAGGCCGCCCACATAAACCAACGGCATCTTCAAGGCGGCACGGAATTTCAAGGCATCCTCCAGAAAATAGGCTTCCTTAAACGGTACGCTCGGTATCATCCATTTTCCTACCATGCGTACACCGTATTTCAACCACCAGCAGGTCATGTAATGCGTCATGCTGCGGATAGGCATTTCGCCCCGCATGACATACATCGGCGCCCTACTGACGAACCCACCGCTCAAGACCAGCGCATGCGCTCCCGACTGCTCCAGCCTTCGGGCCACCTGCATCGTCTCGTCCAGCTCCATCCCTCCACGGAAACCGTCGCGCATGTTCATCTTCACCAGCACAGCCATATCACTGCCGGCAGCCTTCATCACTTCTTCCATCACCATGTCCATAAACCGCATACGGTTCTGCAACGAGCCTCCGAACTCGTCTTTCCGATGGTTGGTGGACGGGGACAAGAACTGGCTGATGAGATAGCCATGCCCTGCATGAATCTCTACAGAATCAAATCCGGCCTCCCGTGCCAGATTCACCGAACGTCCATAAGCACGCGCCATCTCCGGCAGCTCATCGGCACGAAGTCCGCGCACAAAAGTAGGAGAATAAAGATTGAAACCGGAAGATGCGCCGACGGGCATACAACCGCAAATGCTTTTATGGGACATGTTGCCACAGTGTCCCAACTGGATGCCTGCCGCAGCTCCCTCCGCATGTATGGCATCAGTCAGCCTACGGAGTCCGGGGATAATCTCAGGACGCATCCACAACTGGCGGTCAAAAGACAAGCCGCTCCGGGTAACTGCCGCATAGGCCACAGTAGTCATACCTATACCTCCCGCCGCTACCGACCGATGATAGTCGAGCAACATGTCCGACGGAGCGTTTCCGGGACACATACTCTCGAAAGCAGCCGAACGGATAGTACGGTTGCGCAAGGTTAGCGGTCCGAAAGTGACGGGGGTGAATAACTTGGATTCCATCGTTATGAGTTATGAGTTATAAATTGTTCATTTAATAGAGGAAAGGGATGATGCGTTTGCGTTTTCCTACCGCCTCGTCACCAAACTCTTCCCGATAACGGCGGTGAATGGCATCGGCACGGGGAACAAGGTTGGCAAACGTCCACCAGACGAACACCCAGGCAGCGGAAGAGGCTGTGAGTATGGCAAACCCCGTCCATTCTACCAGTTCACCGAAGTAATTGGCAGAAGTGACATATCGGTAGAGTCCTTTTTCGGGAAGATAGTGCTTCGTATCACCCGGCTTACGCAGATGACGTATCACATAGTCAGAATGCAAATTAATAACCATACCTGCAAAAAACAGAACGATTCCCAACAAGGCATGAGGTTTCAGCAAATAGGCCCAGCCGTCGGCATACAAGCCTTCGGGAGCGAAATAGAACAAACCGCCCGCCTGCATCATCCCGTTCAAAAGGTTGAAGATGATTCCCATCGCCATAATCGCTACCGGCATCCGGCTTTTACCTTTCATCAAGAACGGGAAAATAAAGGCCCGCTGAAGATAGTGCAACTGAAACAGCAGGAAGAAGAAATATGCCGGCATGGCAAATCCTGCTCCACTCTTTCCCCACAGTCCAAACATGACGACGAATACCGGCGCTTCCATAAGCGCCCACGCCAGTTTATTATTGATGGAGATTCCCCACGAAGCGGTACGAAACATGCCATAGCCCGCTTCGACAAAATAGAGTGCAATAAAAACAACCGATGCCACAGCACTCATTACCCACAGAAATATCTGAAAAGTTTCCTGATTCATAGTTCTTTATTTATATGAAGCAAAGATAAAGAAAACTCATAACAAACAAATCGTTTTCTCCGGATAAAATTGTTTTTTCATGCAAAAACCGACGTTTTTTCCTTCCAAGGCAACAAAGTGAAATTGCAGTTAGCTGATTATCAGTTAGCTGCAATTTTATTTTGCTTAATTTGCACAACATTTGCACAACAGAATCTGAAAATTCCCCTCAAAATTCCTCGTCGTTCACCCCTATTCAACGACAAAAATTGATTTCACAATTTTTAACGCCATATCATTTACGGAACAGTGAACAAAGAGAGGCGGAAGTCAGTTGTAGATGTTGTGGTGACATTTCTCACGACCATAGCTGAGCGGAGGCTCTGCCGTGACGGTTGTGTTTAACCTAAAGCCACATTAAGCTCACAAAGGGCATTTTTAACATTTGACCTCGGATTCGGGGTCGAAATACTATTGCATAGCCCTAAAAGTGTACCTAACTTTGCAGCCGGAAAAGATGCGAAGGCATCGGGCGTGCGGGATATGACCCGACATTACGCCGTAATTCCGACCGCCGTTATTGGCATACCATTCTCGTTGCACCCCGATAACACACCAGTTATACATACACCAATGAAGCGACGAGATAGGAAATCCACACATGCGGATTATGCGAATTTGGAGATACGAAGAAATTTTTGTATCTTTATGTAACGATTGGAGGCAACGCACCTCAGTCAAAGCACGTTCAACATTATTTACCGGGCTTGGAACGATGCTCTTTGACGATGCTGCGCCCGAAAGAGTTGCATGAACAACTTACATCTCAGGCCGGATGAAAGGCATCCGGGAACACTATGAAAATGTAGCCGTAGGTGGCGGCCGGAACCGCCAGCCCTCAACTATCGCCCTAAGGAAGCGATGCTCAACGGGCTTAAATTCCTCAGTAAGCGGCAACTGAGACACATGACATACCTGTTCTCTGTGCGCGTCGCATGCACAGTAGGATGACTGTTATCAACCGAGACACGCCGGATTTTTTGGATTTAGTGGCGGCGATGGTTCAAGGACTGATTACAGCCGGACTCAAAGTATCTGATGCAGAAATTAGAAAGGATAGCATAGGGAAACGGGTATAAACTACCGAAAACCAACGAAGAAAGTGTGCGCTATGCCCATAGCGGGCAGCACACACGGCGCATATCCCACTGTCGGGCGGATAGCCCCTGCTGTCGGCCTATATCATAGGCGTCAGCGGACAGGGACAACTGCGCCCATGCCGGACATGACTGTTCGGCAGCAACGACTGTCGGCTCCAGCGAGAAAGAAGCCGACGGCCACTCCTATGTCCTTTTCGGGACCGTCATCGTGCCTCTTTATCCGTCGCCGGAGGTGTGATGATGCCAGACAGTCAGGCGATACAATCTTTCAAATTCATTCCCCCCAGATGAAACTGAACCTTTTTGACCTTCTTCAGGCGTCGATGTCCGACCCTGACTCTCCCAATATTCTCCTCACCGTCCATCTTTCTGACCTCCATCAGCTTGTTGTGGACACAATCGAAGCCACACGTGAGCGCATCCTCCCGTTGTATATGGATGCCGAAAAGGAGCGGCCCCTCACAAGGAAGGAAGTCGCCGAGCAGCTCGGAGTGTGCGAGACCACCGTATTCAACATGGCACGTGCCGGCAAACTGCGCTCATTCAAGGTGAACGGCAGTACCCGTTACAGCCAGCGAGACGTCAACGCAATTATTAATGCCAAAGCCACGAAACAATGAGCAAGCCTCGATCACTTGACAATTCTACCAAAGAGGACGAGCCGTTTATTGACCGCCAGCCTGACCAATTGACCAATCAGTCGGCAGGGCAAGCGGAGCCGGAGGTGCCGACAGGGTCTGACAGCGTGATTGCACAGCAATCCTCAACGCAGAATATCAGCGTATTGCCCGTTGATGTCCTGCCTCCGAGATTGCAGGAAATCATAAACGAGGCAAATATCTGCCTCGGATTCCCGAAAGACTATCTCGCAGGGGCAATGCTGACGGCTATGGCCGCAGTTATCGGCAACACCCACACCGCCGAGATAATGCCCGGCTGGAAAGAATATGCCATTCTTTTCACAGCTCTTGTCGGAAGCCCCGGCACCAACAAGAGTCACCCGCTGAGTTTCGCCGTGCAACCGCTCATCGACTTCGATGCTGAACAGGCGGCGATATTCGGCGAGGCGATGAAACGTTACGAGGTGGCGATGGAACTCCCTCCGAAAGATAGAGCAGCCAAAGGCTACGACACAAATCCTGTCGAGCCGAAGCGAGTCCGCTTCACCATGCAGGATGTGACCCCGAAGGCCGTGCATCGCATCCTGTCGGAAAACCGCCGTAGCCTCGTGCTCGTTTCCGATGAGCTTGCCGGTTGGTTCAAGAACTTTAACCGCTACAACAACGGCTCGGAGTCCGAATTCTGGATGTCGGTGTTCAACCACAAGGCAGCCATGTCCGACCGAAAGAGCAGTCAGAGCGGCGTGTTCATCCGCAATCCGTTTCTCTGCGTCATCGGCACAATCCAGCCCAAGGTGCTGACCGAGCTTGCCGCCGGAAACCGCAACGCCAACGGCTTCATGGAGCGGATACTCTATGTATTCCCCTCCGTGCAGTCGAAAGTCAGATGGAACCGCGAGAGGAAATCTCCGTCATTCGACATCGCCGTAGCATGGAGTGAAATCCTGTCGAGACTTATCGGCATTGTCCCTGCCGTCGATTCCTGCGGAGAGATAATCCCGGAGGATGTGCCTTTCTCGCCGGAAGCCCTCGACCGCCTTTTCTCATGGCAGAACGAAGTGACCGACCGATGCAACGCCGAAGGAAGCGACACCCTTACCTCCATTGCGAGCAAGCTCGAAATATACGCAGTCAGGTTTTCTCTTTTGCTGGCACTCGCAGACCGGGCGTGTGGCGATGAGAAAAAGCTGATTGATGCCGACACCGTGGAGCGCGCCATACGCCTAACAGAGTATTTCCGCGTGACCGCCGCAAAGGTGCAGGGCATCGTAAGCGAAGACGCTTTGACGAAGTTGCAGCTTGCCGTACTATCGGAACTGCCCCGCACGTTCACCACAGCCGAGGGCGTGGCGATCGCCGCAAAATGCGGTATGTCGGAGCGCAGTTTCAAGCGGTTCATCAAAGACCGCAAAGGCGTTCTGTTCGTCCATTCCGCCCACGGAAACTACACTAAATTATAAACATTCCCCCTTGGCATTATTGTCACTTTGGCATTTCCTACGGAGATGCCGACGCACCCCGACTGTGCCAAAATGACGAAAATGCCAAGGGGTAAATTCTCAAACAGAAGTCCCGTGAAACATCCTTTTTTCATCGAAGAAACCATTGCAGTAAGTGCAGTGGTTACAGCGGTGCACCACTGCTATGGCAGTGCAGTACCATCCGTGCAGTGGCGGCACGGAAATTACGCCATCCGGAAATTCCTTAGCTCATTAGGGAATTTTTCGAGCCGCATGGTCTGCCACCACGCTAAAAATGTCCCTACTGAGCCAATGGGGTCACCCCCTTTGGAAACCCCGATACATCTTTACGAGAAGCCGTACACTCCGATTGTTCCACAAGCAAACGCCCCTTGCCTATGAGTTACGCTGTACTCCACATCATGAAGGCAAGCGGCTCGTGCAATGCCATCGCCCGACACATCGAGCGAACCACGCAGCCCGACAACGCTCACTCCGAACTGCGCCATCTCAACCGGGATGATTTCATCAAATATCCCGATGGCGTTGACGGTCTGGGCGAGGCTATCCAGCACCGTCTCGACAATGCCGGACTGACGCGCAAGATTGGCAAGAATCAGGTGCTCGCCCTCAATGTGCTGATGACATCTGACGGCGATGCGTTGCGCCGCCTTGCTGACGAAGGTCGTCTTGACGAGTGGGCACAGGCGAGTGTCGGCTGGGCAAAACAGACTTTCGGCGAGGACAACGTTGTCGCCGCCCATCTCCACATGGACGAGCAGACGCCGCATCTCCATGTCACGGTCGTGCCGATAGTCACCGCCGAGAGAAAGAAGAAAGCGAGCGAGGCGAAAGCCAAGAAACGCTACCGCACCAAATCCAAGGACGGCCCCCGGCTTAGCGCCAACGACATAATGACCCGCGACAACCTTACCCGGTTTCAGGATACCTACGCCGAAGCGATGGAACATTTCGGGTTGGAACGAGGCATCCGTGGCTCCGAGGCCCGCCACGTTGACCAGCACGAATACTATCGCCAATGTCAAATCAGGAAGAAAGATTTGGAGCAGGATGTGGCCGGACTCTCCGCCGAGAAAAAGCAGCTCGATACCGAAAACCGGTCTTTGGAGAAACGTAAAGCTGAACTTGAACGTGGCAACCGCTGGATTGAAAAAACAATCATCGAATCCAAAGCTGCAAATAAGCAACTGACCGAAGAAAACGCCCAACTTACCAAGGATAAGAAATTGCTTGTTGAGTATAATTCGACACTGAAAGAGACTGTCGTTGGAATGATTGAGGAATACAAAGGTCTTGAAACATCGAAAGAAAAACTCTCAAGGGAAGTATCGGCTCTTGAAGCGTCTAAAATGTCAGTCGCTTATGATTCCGATTATACCGAATATAAGGCTGACATTGAGAAATTCTTCCCGGATGTCCCCGACCTGCTTAATTGGGCGAGATACTGCAAACATATCGGGTTCCCCGACAGCTTCACCCAACAAATAGTTGCGCAACAGCCCGTGCAGTTCAGAGGAAAGCTATATTCGCCGGAGCATAGCCAAAGTTATTCAACCGAGCATTCCGAGGCAAAACTTGAACGAGATCCCAAAGAAAAGCATCGTTTCATGCTGAAGATAGATGGCGTGAGCGTATTTCAATGGTTCCGCAATAAAGCCAAAGAGTTCCTTGCCAAACTCGGTATCAGGCTCAATGAACCGAAACGGGAACCATCGTTGGGCCGCTAGAACAATCGCCACCGGGAGTATACTTTCTCTCGGTGGCAATCGTTTTGATTTTGTGTCTATTAAAAGGGCAAATCAATTGGAGAAGGATTGTTCTGATTGCTCGATTGAGGCAAATACCAACCAGATATTTGCAAATAGCAACGTTCGTCAGACCATGCGCCTTTCCCATCGAACCAGTTGGCTAAAGAGAGCCTAACAATCGTTCCAGCCGGGATACTTGCAACAGGAGGCAAGAACCCTACATATTTAATTTTAAGGCCTCTATAAATATAATAATCTTTCTCAAATGATACCACATGAGTTAGACTTTCGTCCGACACCCAAAACTGCGTACTGAAACCAGGAACTTTATCCCTTGTAACGTATATCTTCGATTGTAAGCAACCATCGAAAGTTCCATTCAAGTGTCCCTTATAAAGGCGATTGCCAAGATTATGCGTCCTTACATAATTCACTATCCCGGAAATGCCTACATTGCCCAATTTTTTTATTGGAGATGTCTGCTTGTCTTCCACATGAGGGGCCTCTCTAACGTTCCATGCTGTTTCAACAGTCATTTCCCAGCGATCGCCAATTTCATATGGAACATCAGCGGTTAAGTTGCCGCCGCGCTCGTTGTGCAAGCGAATCAACTCACCGTTTTGTTCATTTATGCCACCGACACAAACGCCGTTAGCCATTTTAGTTTTGGAAACGATAAGAACTGTTGCCATATCTTATAAGTTTATGATTTCACTATTTAGGATGGAGGCTAACTTTTGAGCCACTAAAGATCGATGACATGCAGACGCCTTTTCTTCTACACAGAAAAAGACAATATTCTTGGCCTCGCTGCTTATAAGCTCATTTGCTAATTTTTCAATATCAAACGGCTCTAATATATGCTTAAGATATTCAGATTTGAACACTGGGCCAAGAGTAGTTCTCTGTTTTTTAGATTCACCATTTGCTTTATCAGCATCTTTTTGCATTTGGCGAATCTCATTTGTTGGGGCAAGCTCCTTGATATATTTGTAATTAATACCGAGTCCTTGCAACTTTGCTTGCAGGTAATTGCTGTTCACATATTTATATTGAGAACCGCGAACACCTCGACGTTGACGAATATCGCAGAAGAGGTCTATATTATTATCTCGGAGTTTGTTAAAATATGACTCTTCAGTAGAATTATAAACTCCTATAGTAAAAATCTTAATCATAAGGGTTAAATGTTTCTTCTGTCGGTTCGGTTATATTTTTATATGATTTTCGAGACCTAAAATATGGAGGTTCACATTCTCCAAATAGATTACCGCCCGGTTCCCATAATCCTTTCGTCAGAGTCTTCATGATTTCTTCTTGACTAATTACTTTGTTAACCGCTACGATATGGTTCATAGAGATGTGGTATCCAAAATAAAGTTCCCTTCCTATAAGTTTACTACGGTGGCATTCCGAAGGATCAGATTCGCTACACATAATTGCCACTCGACAATTCTTAGAGTTTGCATCCACTAATCTATGCAATCCGGTTTTAAATGAAGGCTCCTCTGCCATCTTATGATAGTCAAAATAACCTTCCTCATCATAACATATGTCATTTGATGGGCGACCTCCGATGTAATCACCCATATAAATATATCTAATTCCTTCTTGTTGCAACCATCCGTCAATGATTCCATGATTAAATTGAGGAACCCATTTTGAGTATGGACTGGTTCTAACATCGACAAGGAAATGGATGTCAAAAGACCTAAGTTCTGAAAGGAACTCTTCTTGAGTCTTTTGACCATGACCTATCGAATATAGAGACGAAACTTCGTGCATTGTATCGAATTTTAATTTGTAAAATTAGCGATATTTATCTATATCACAAAACTCTAACGTATGTTATAGAGCATATATTGGACTAATTTTGAGAATTTTCTTCTTGTATGCTTCATAAAACGTTTATTTCACCTCTTCAGGCAGTGCGTTAAGTTGCTTATCAACCCGGTATCGGGGCTGATTGAAGGCGGCGCAGAGTAGCATGAAGAGGTCATGAAGTTCAAGCATTGAATAGTGTTCAACGGCACTACTGCCTACCTCATGGAGTCCGGTGGCATACATATTTACCTGCGCTTTGTTGGCGATGTCTATGTGGGTCTTGCGGCAGAGCTTGCTACTACCTACTGAATGCAGTGGCACACGGTTCATCGTGACTGTCGCCTCATCATACTGGTTAACCAGACGGTCAATCTTACAATACTCAAGGAGCTTCTTAATCTTGGCGTTGTATCCACTTTTGCCAGAGGCATATTTGAGAACGCCAAATTTGAAACCGGAGCGTTTGACGATGTCCAACGCAAACAGCATCAATGGCGTTTTCTTTTCCCGGCGGTCATTCTGCGTCTTCATTGTTTTCTTGGGGAGATATTGAACGTAGGGAATGCCGTCATCAGAAACTGCAACATTCGACATCGACAACTTCATAAAATCTCCGATACGACAACCGAGAGCGCACTGAAGAAGAAAGGCATCTTTGGTTTCCTTCAAATTGTCGGGCACATCCGTTGCCATTATCTGTTGAACTTCCTCATAGCGGAGGAAGAAAGGATCATCATATTGTTCTCTCAGAGCCTCGTTCCTTCGTTTCTTGGTGAGACGCCTAAACGGAGATTTTAGAATCTCGTCATTTTCCTCCAGCTCATTGAAGAAAGCCTGCAATGCCCGGAGTTTCGCCGATGCCGTGTTGATACTCGCTTGCTTGGTCGGTATGGAGATCTTTTGCAGGCTTCCATATATCGCCTTATGCTTATCGACATATTTATATTCGTTGATAACGAACTCTCGGAATGCCAGTATATCTTCCGGAGTGAATTGGTTCGGTGTATAATGCGATTTCTTGAAAATGATAAGGTAACGTGAGAGTTTATCCCATACAATCTTATAAATCTTGGCTCTGCCCTCACTGACGGTGCCGTATGTTTTCAGACCGTCAATGTAGCGGTCGAAACGTGCCAACAGTGTTTCGATTTCCTCCGGATTGACTATATTGTATTTCTCCGGATTGAGAAGCATATCTATTCTCGCCTCAAAGTCGGTGGCGTCGAATTCAGGACATTCCTCTTTCAGTTGCTTATAGGCTTCGTGCATCGCATCAATCTCGCGTGTAATAGCGAGACGCAATTCCTCGTTATAGAGGCTGACACGAGGTCTTAGTGAGCCATCCATATCGAACTTCTTCAGATCGGCGAGGTCTGCCTCAATACTGCTCTTGTGAAAGAGCTGGACTTCTCGGCCCTCCGTAAGCCGGAAGCGAAGTCTTATTTTACCGCTCGTCTTGGTCGTGCGGAGGTAGAGAGTTATTCTTTCCATAGGTGGTTGTGCATTTCAAAATATCGTTGTGCAAGTATAACGTTTTTGCACAACCAAAAGTGCGTTGAATTAAATTCCTATGGATTTATTAACATTCAAAATAGTTGTAATACGCTGATTTTCATTGACAATCATATTCAAATTCATTTATAGCCGTACATAATTCTAAATCCTTCAAAGATTTAGCAGCAGAGATAGGAAAATCAAATCGTTCCTTCATGGAGTAAATATCGTTCCCTCACGGAGAAAAAATCGTTCCATCATGGTGGAACGATTTTTTCTCCGTGAGGGAACGATTTAAAAGATACAACTTTAATTCTTACCGTTCCTTACCTACAATACGAACCATGCCAGGCAATCGGGTGAAGATTTCCTGCAAATGGCGGAATAGTTTAACTAAACAAAGCATTTTTTCCATTGAAAGCGAAGAATGATTACCTTTGCAGCCATGAAGGAACAAGATTCAAATAGTCCTATTATTCACCTCCAGCAGCAACAACTTTTGCTGCGCATGGAATACGAATACGAAAAAGAGGAATTCAAACGCCAAACCGAAAACATGGGGATTGCCCGGAAAGTGAGACGGGGACTTTGCTGGTATCCTGCCACTCCGGGACGAAGTTACTATAATTCACTGAATCAATTAGTAATAGAAATTACACACACAGAAAATACAGATATAGAACATAATTTTGAGTTCGGCCGTCCCATATGTTTTTTCCGCCAGTCTGCCGATGAGAAAATAACCTATATGAACTTCACCGCTACCGTAAGCTATGCCGACGAGACACGGATGGTAGTGATAATGCCCGGAGCCGGTGCCGTTATGGAAGTGCAGGAAGCAGACCACCTCGGCGTGCAACTTTATTTCGACGAAACATCCTATCGGACCATGTTCGAAGCCTTGGAAGATACGTTACGCTCCAAAGGCAGCCGCCTGGCCCAATTGCGGGACATATTGCTGGGAACCTCGAAAGCCGGTTTCCGAGAGCTCTATCCCGTACGGTTTCCCTGGCTGAACTCCACGCAGGAGACAGCTGTAAACAAAGTGCTGTGTGCCCGCGACGTGGCCATTGTGCACGGCCCTCCGGGAACCGGAAAAACCACCACCCTAGTAGAAGCCATCTACGAGACCCTGCACCGTGAACCGCAGGTACTGGTATGTGCCCAAAGCAATACTGCCGTCGACTGGATTTCGGAAAAACTGGTAGACCGCGGCGTCAATGTCCTGCGTATCGGCAATCCGACCCGCGTCAACGACAAGATGCTTTCCTTTACCTACGAGCGTCGTTTCGAGAATCATCCGCTTTATCCGGAACTGTGGAGCATCCGGAAAAACCTACGTGAACTGGGCAGCCGTGCCCGCCGCGGCAGTTATGACGAACGCGAAGGCGTGCGCAACCGTATGAGCCGCTTGCGCGACCGCGCCACCACATTGGAAATACAAATCAACGCAGAACTTTTTGACAAGGCACATGTCATTGCCTCCACACTGGTAAGCAGCAACCACCGATTGCTAGGCGGACGCCGTTTCGGTACTCTTTTCATTGATGAAGCGGCCCAGGCCTTAGAGGCCGCCTGCTGGATAGCTATCCGAAAGGCAGACCGCGTGGTGTTGGCGGGTGACCACTGCCAACTTCCGCCTACCATAAAATGCTACGAAGCCGCCCATGGAGGTCTGGAACGGACATTGATGGAGAAAGTGGTGTCCAACAAGCCTGCCGTTGTCTCTTTGCTGAAAATGCAATACCGCATGCACGAGGAGATTATGAAATTTCCTTCCCAATGGTTTTACAATGGCGAATTGGAAGCCGCTCCCGAAGTGCGTTACCGGGGCATCCTGGACTGGGATACGCCTATCCATTGGATTGACACCTCCGAAATGGATTTCAAAGAAGAATTCGTGGGAGAGACTTTCGGGCGCATCAATAAGGCAGAAGCAGACCTGCTCCTGTCAGAATTGAAAATCTACATCAACCGTATCGGTGGCAGCCGCATCCTGGAAGAAAAAATAGACTTCGGTATCATCTCCCCTTACAAGGCACAAGTGCAATATCTTCGCAACAAGATAAAGACAGACGGTTCACTCAAACCTTATCACAGCCTGCTCACCGTGAATACGGTGGACGGCTTTCAGGGACAAGAACGCGATGTTATCTTCGTCAGCCTTGTCCGCGCCAACGAAGAAGGGCAGATAGGATTCCTGAATGATTTAAGGAGAATGAACGTAGCCATCACCCGGGCACGCATGAAACTGGTGATATTGGGAGAGGCAGAGACACTGAAACATCACGGTTTTTACCGGAAACTGTTGGAGTTTATTCAAAACACAGGAAATCAATGATAAAGAAATCCCCCCTCCGGTATGAAACAACACCGAAGAGGGGATTTCACCTATTATATAAAGCTGATTAATTGTTTTCCGGACGAAGTTTGCGAACAGTAACAGCAGTCTGCCACATTTCACTTTCACGCAAGGCTTTCAATTCTGCATTCAGCTTCTCACGATAATCCGGCTTGGAATTGCTGTCGATAGAAATCTGAGCTTCGTTGCCCGACTTCACGCTTGCATACAATTTCTGTACAACCGGCTTGACGGCATCGTGGAACGGAGTCATCCAATCCAGCGCACCACGCTGTGCCGTAGTAGAACAGTTGGCATACATCCAGTCCATACCATTCTTGGCAAACAATGGCATCAAAGATTGAGTCAACTCTTCCACAGTTTCATTGAATGCTTCAGAAGGAGTATGACCGTTTTCGCGCAATACTTCATACTGGGCCAACAGTAATCCCTGAATAGCCCCCATCAAAGAACCGCGTTCACCGGTCAGGTCGGAAGTGGCCTCGCGGATGAAAGTTGTCTCGAACAAATATCCCGAGCCGATACCGATACCCAGTGCAATCGTCTTGTCAAAAGCCTGGCCCGTAGCATCCTGATAGACGGCATATGATGAGTTCAAGCCACGCCCCTCAAGGAACATGGTACGGAGTGAAGTACCGGAACCTTTGGGAGCAACCATAATAACATCAATATCTTTAGGAGGAACCACACCAGTGCGGTCGTTCCAGGTAATAGCAAAACCATGAGAGAAGTAAAGAGCCTTTCCGGGAGTCAAGTAAGGTTTGATAATCGGCCATACAGACATTACAGCTGCATCAGACAACAGACACATGACGATAGTACCCTTCTGGCAAGCCTCTTCGATGCCAAACAAAGTCTCACCCGGCACCCATCCGTCAGCCACAGCCTTTTCGTATGTCTTGCCCGGACGTTGTCCTACAATCACATTGAAACCATTATCACGCAAGTTGCAAGCCTGACCCGGACCTTGTACGCCATAACCGATTACTGCAATTGTTTCATCTTTCAAAATCTCACGTGCTTTTTCCAAAGGAAATTCTTCGCGGGTCATTACATTCTCAATAACACCGCCAAAATTCAATTGTGCCATTTTTTGTTTTAATTTTTATTTGTGGCTTACGCCAACGTTGATAAACTTATTTATTTCTCTGTAAATATCACTTTAGAACGACAAACCACTTCGCTGCCATTCTTTTTCACCTCCACATCATAAACACCCTCACCGGCATCATCCATAAACAAAGTCAACTCATCTCCATAATAGCTTTCGGCTACATATGCCATCTCAAAACGACGAATGCGCCTCTCCCTATACATCTCTATCGGAAACAAATCAAGGATGTGCTCGATGTAACGGATGCTGTTCACATGCCCGTTAATGTCAATATCACTGTATTTGGCCACCAAAGCAGCAGCCGGTTCTTTTGAGGCCACCTTTATCCGCGAAGGTTTTTCAATCGGGCAAGGCTCATCGCAAACATAATCTACAATGCTGCCACTATGAAGAGTCAACAAATCCGCCGGCTTACGGGTATTCATGCTAATCATCGCCCAAACGGAACGTGCGTATCCAATCTTCTTGCCCTCCTTATCAAGGATAGCGAAATTACGGTCTGTAAAAAGGCGATAGACATTCTCCACCCAAGTCTGAATGGAAAAATCTTCGTATTGATAAGGCATCTCATCCAGTTCGACCGCCAAGCGTGACAATACCCAAGTGTAATTGTCCTCGTTTAGAGTCGCGATGCCAAAACCGCGGTCGCTGGCATGGAAACCCGCACAATTCAACAAATGGTTACCCAATACTCCCATTGTCAGCCGTCCGGTAAAGTCGACATGAAACGGTTCGGCAACGAACTTGTAGGTACCTATCTTATTATTCCCGCTCATCATGACTCCTGTTGTTTACTTTGACGATATTTTGCTTCACGGTCTGCCAGATATTCATTGACACGCTCAAAGCAGCTGGTCGTAATGGCTACGCGACCCGAACGGACGAACTGAAGTACGCAATCCAACCGGCGCAACTCCTCATAAAGGTTGGTTATTTCCTCACTCATGCCATTCTTCTCTACAATAGCAAATACAGCATTCACCTCCACGATACGGGCATTGTACTTACGAATTACTTTGGACACCTCCGGTTTTTCTTCCAGCGTAGGGGTCGTTATCTTATAGAGGGCAATCTCGTGCTGATAGATTTCGTCATCCGTGAAATAATGAGCTTGCAACACATCTATTTTCTTGGTAATCTGCTTGGTCACCTTTTCAATGGTATCCTTGTCCGTCCAAGCAGTAATGGTATATTTATGCACCCCCTTGATGGAGGAGGCCGATACATTCAGACTCTCGATGTTTATCTGCCGACGAGTAAACACAGCCGTCACCTGATTCAGCAAACCGGCAAAGTTTTCCGAATGAACAATAATTGTATATAGTTTTTTATCCATAGATAGAGTAAATTCTTTAATTCCGCATGACTTCAGCATTCCAGCAACATCTGATTGACCGCCCCCCCCGGAGGCGTCATCGGCATCACATTCCCCTCTTCCTCCACACAAGCTTCGAGCAGAAACGGTCCGTCGGTTGCTATCATCTCGTCTATCGCCTTGGCCAGCTCCTCACGGGTCATTACCCTGCGTGCAGGAATATCATACGCCGAAGCAATCTTCATATAATCCGGATTCATCATCGGAGTAAACGAATAACGCCGATTGAAGAACATCGCCTGCCATTGACGAACGTTGCCCAAGAAGTTATTGTTCAACAGAATCATCTTTACCGGAGCCTTTTGTTCCATGATGGTGCCCATTTCCTGCAGGTTCATCTGCAAGCCGCCGTCTCCCATGAATACACATACCGTGCGGTCCGGACATCCAAAAGTGGCACCGATAGCAGCCGGAAGGCCGAAACCCATAGTACCCAGACCACCGGAAGTCACAATGCTACGATTCTTGCTGTATTTGAAATAGCGGGCAGACATCATCTGATTCTGACCGACATCGGTCACCAATACCGCCTCGTTATGGGTAGCCTCACTCACGGCACGCACCACCTCGCCCATGCTCAGTGCTTTTCCTACCGGATGTAACTCCGGACGGATTACTTTTTCCTCTTCCACTTCCTCGTATTGCCGGAAACTGTCAATCCATTCCTGATGGTTCGCGGATTCCAGCAATTGGGTAACGGCAGCCAGTGTTTCTTTGCAATCGCCCAGGACAGCAACGTCGGTCTTTACATTCTTATCTATTTCGGCAGGGTCAATATCGAAATGGATAATCTTCGCCTGCTTGGCATATGTCTCCAGTTTACCCGTCACACGGTCATCAAAGCGCATGCCTACGGCAATAAGGACATCACATTTATTGGTATTGATATTGGGTCCCAGGTTACCGTGCATACCGAGCATTCCTTTGTTCAAAGGATGGTCCGTAGGCAAGGCAGAAAGTCCCAATAAAGTGCATCCTGCAGGCATCCCGGCTTTCTCAATGAAAGCACGAAGCTCCTGCTGGGCCGCTCCCAGTTCCACACCTTGTCCTACCAGCACCAAAGGCCGTTCCGCACCATTTATCAACTCAGCTGCCTGCCGTATGGCTTCCGGATCCATTTCAGGAACGGGAAGATAGCTACGGACATAGTCCACCTTAGTAGGCGCATATTCTGTTTTCTCCACTTGGGCGTTTTTAGCAAAATCCAGCACGACCGGTCCCGGACGTCCGCTCTTTGCCACATAGAAAGCACGTGCCACTGCCCAGGCCACATCTTCTGCACGACGAATCTGGTAACTCCATTTCGTGATAGGCTGAGTAATGCCTACCAAGTCCACTTCCTGAAACGCATCCGTACCCAGGAAGTTCGTCCCTACCTGACCGGCAATGACAACAATAGGCGTACTGTCAATCATGGCATCTGCAATGCCCGTGATAGTATTGGTAGCACCCGGTCCACTGGTAACAAGACAAACGCCAACCTCGCCCGACACACGTGCAAAGCCTTGTGCCGCATGGGTTGCCCCTTGTTCATGGCGAACCAGGATATGGTTCAATTCCTTCCGGTGGTCGTATAAGGCATCGAATACCGGCATGATGCTCCCTCCCGGATAACCGAAAATGGTCTCTACTCCCTGATGCTTCAGAGAGCGCATCAATGCTTCTGCGCCTGTTATTAGAGCCTCACCCCGACCCTCTCCTTGGGAGAGGGAGGAAAAGTTACTCTTTTTATTATTATCAGCCATACTTTATCTATTCATTATATTTAAAAGCTCAATAGTAGCTTGAAAAATTTGTTTCATTCTCTCCTCCCCTCGCTTTCGGAAAGGGGGGCTTTTAATCAATCAGCCTCACAGCCCCTTTGTCAGCAGAGCTCACCATACTGGCATATGCTTTCAATGCTTTGGAAACTTCACGGTTACGAGTCACCGGAGCCATAGGACGTGCAGCAAGCTCTTCATCCGTCAACTTCACGTTGATAGAACGGTTCGGTATATCAATCTCGATAATATCCCCATCCTTAATCTTGCCGATATTACCACCGGCAGCCGCTTCGGGAGAAACATGTCCGATGCTCAGTCCTGAAGTACCGCCACTGAAACGCCCGTCGGTAATCAATGCACATTCCTTACCCAGATGGCGGGATTTGATATAAGAAGTAGGATAAAGCATCTCCTGCATACCCGGTCCGCCTTTCGGACCCTCGTGAGTGATGACGACGACATCTCCACTGACCACCTTTCCACCCAGAATACCGTCGCAAGCCGCATCTTGTGAGTCGAAAACCTTCGCCGGTCCCGTAAATTTCCAGATACTCTCGTCTACACCGGCAGTTTTGACAACGCAACCGTCCTGAGCTATATTTCCCTTCAAAACCGCCAGACCGCCATCCTTGCTGTATGCATGTTCCAAATCGCGGATACAACCGGTCGCACGGTCTGTATCGAGTTCCTGATAAGACGCATGTTGTGAACCAAGTACCAGATTGAACTTTCCGGCTGCCGCACTGGAGTATTTCTTGATTGCTTCTTTACATACATCAGGGCTGGTAATACTATACCGATTGATTGCCTCTGCCAACGTCATCCCATCCACACGGCGTACATTCGTATCTACCAGTCCGCCCTTGGCAAGCTCATCCATGATGGCAATGATGCCACCGGCACGGTTAACGTCCTGTACATGATACTTTTGGGTATTGGGGGCCACCTTGCATAAGCAGGGAGTCTTGCGGGAGAGCATGTCAATGTCGTCCATCTTAAAATCTGTTCCGGCTTCGTGAGCCACAGCCAGCAAATGAAGTACCGTATTAGTAGACCCCCCCATAGCAATATCCAGGGTCATGGCATTCAAAAATGCCTCGCGGGTAGCAATACTGCGCGGGAGTACGCTCTCATCCCCCTCTTCATAATATCTAAAGGCATTCTCTACAATCAACTTGGCTGCATCCTCAAACAGTTTCTTGCGATTTTCGTGAGTGGCTACAATCGTGCCGTTACCGGGCAGTGCCAATCCAATCGCTTCATTCAGGCAGTTCATGGAATTAGCGGTAAACATACCTGAGCAGCATCCGCAAGTGGGGCAGGCATGTTGCTCAATCTGTACCACCTCTTTATCGCCCACACTTTCATCAGCAGATTTTATCATGGCATCAATCAAATCCAAATGTTGTCCGTTCCATTCCCCGGCTTCCATCGGACCGCCTGAAACAAATACAGTCGGTATATTCAGCCTCATAGCCGCCATCAGCATCCCCGGAGTAATCTTGTCACAGTTACTGATGCAAACCATAGCATCTGCCTTATGGGCATTTACCATATACTCCACACTATCGGCAATAATATCCCTTGAAGGCAGGGAATAAAGCATACCGTCGTGCCCCATAGCGATACCGTCGTCAATGGCAATCGTATTGAACTCCGCAGCAAAACATCCCAGCTTTTCAATCTCCCCCTTTACAAGCTGGCCTATTTCGTGCAGGTGCACATGCCCGGGGACGAATTGTGTAAACGAATTGACTATAGCGATAATGGGCTTACCCATCTGTTCTTTCTTCATACCATTGGCCGTCCACAATGCACGAGCTCCCGCCATGCGGCGACCTTGTGTGCTGAACGAGCTGCGTAACTGATGCTTCATCTTCAAATCTCCTTTTAATGAAAAAGCCTCTCCCACCATAGTGAGAAAGGCTTAATAAATTATCTTCTAACGTACAAATACATACATAACCTTTCTCACGCTCTTGATGCCACCACCACGACGCGAATAATATGCAGGACTGCCAGGTTAATAGATGTATGCAAATTCATAACTTAATTCTTCTTTTTTGATTCAAACGTGCTGCAAAGGTAAGGGCTTTTTTATAATATCCAAACAAATTAAAGAAAAAAATGAGATAAACATAAACAATCGTAAGGAAAATAGCCTTCAATCGTAAATATCGAAACCAAACATATACATAATACAACAAAGCCAAGGAGAACTTATCAACCTATTACCTCACGGCATCGACTGACAACTCCTTGGCTTATTTACTTGCTACAAAATTAAACTTTATATATTAATCGGGTTAGAAAGAATTGATTATTCAGCCCATTCTTTGGCTCCTTGCTCCCTCAGTTTGGCGGTGAAAGCTGCAGTCTTTTCTTCTGCCGCCTTCTCATCTTCAGGAATTGTATAAACAACATGTCCATAGAAAACATTCCCAGTTCGGCAAGGCTACACCGTTCAGCCAAATCATACAAATAAAAAATAATTCATCATACAATTTCATTCAAAGACTTACCAACTCCCATGCTCTTTTTTGTGTTCAAAGAAGTCCGCTTCGCGGTTACATTCCCCGCGATACTCCCATTCCATCTCATCCACATATTCTCTACCTTGCCAAGTGACAACAGCCCGCAACACATTCTTGCCGTCGTTCAGCAACACCTTGTCAAAGACATAATGCACATCAGTATATCCTTTCCGAATACCCGATAATTCCCGGTCATTGAGATATACCTTGGGAGTGCCGATATTGGAATACACAGTAACGGAAGTTTCTTTTCTCTCACGCAGCACATTCCGGCGTTGCGTCATGTAAAGCACCGGTTCCTTGCTCCAATTGGCCTTATACCAAAAATAAGAATCTTTTTTAATTTTACGGTCGAAAGTCATCATCCCCTTCATGTTGCGCGCATCTACACTGCCTCTTTTCGAAGTAGGAACCGCAAAGTCGAACATATTCCACAAATAGGAAGCGGTGATATAGGGATGCTTCGCAATAATGCTCCATTGATATTCATGGGTCTTGGTCTGGAACGTTTCCGGATAGAAAGGGCTTGTCCAGTTCAGGGCATCACCCAAGATTTCCGTCTGGTGGGCGATATTGGCATCCGCGCCATACTCCGTCAACATCAGGCGTTGCCAAGGATACTCTTTTTCCATCTTCTCTATCCAAGGTTTTATATCCTGTATTTTCCTTTCGTACCAGCCGAAATAACGATTCATGCCTTGTATATCCGCATTTTGATTGACCGGATGACCGACGTTACCATAACCGTTCACCGATACGGTATAACGATCAGGGTCTTCCAGCTTGCAAAGGTCGTGGACGGATTGCGTAAGAGCCGCCGTATAACCATGTGGATGATAGACTTCATTATGAATGCCCCACACATAAATGGAAGGGTGATTGAAACTCTGGCGTACCAGTTCACGCATCTGCTGATGCGCATTGTCCCACTCTTGTCCGGTCACCCGGTTGACAAAAGGAATCTCCGCCCAAATAACCAGTCCCAACGTATCACAACGTGAATAAATATAATCAGACTGCTGATAGTGCGCAAAACGGACGGTAGTCGCTCCGATATCCATAATCTGTGCCAAATCAAAATCATGCTCTTTGTTGGTCAAGGCACTGCCCAGTCCCCACCAATCCTGATGACGGGTCACACCGTACATGGGATATTTCTTTCCATTCAAGAAAAATCCCTTGCCTGCCACCACCTCATACTTACGAAGTCCCAACGGCTGGACAACCTCGTCCAGCACACGTCCGTTCTGCAAAAGGCGTGAAACGACCTTATAGAGATAAGGATCTTCACGTCCCTGCCACAAATGAGGATTGCTCAACTTAAATTGTGAGGAATAACTTTGCACTCCCTGTGGAGTCAGTTCAAAAGCCTGATTATGCTTTCTCACCAACTTGCCGCTTCCATCGTAAATGACGTTCTCCAAAACCAACGGTACGGGAGCCAGCGTTGCGTTATCCACCTTCACTTTTACATTCACTTCGGCAGACTGTTTCGATACATTCTTCTGGGTGATATATACACCGGACGAAGCACAGTCATTGACAACAATGCCGCAAGGTTCCGTTATCACCAGCCATACAGGACGGTAAATCCCTCCGTAAACACCAAACAGAACATGATTGACAGGAATAACATCAGGACGTGCCGTATTATCGGCTTTTACTATAATTTCATTCTCCTCGCCGAACTTAACCTGCGAGCCAATCTCACATACAAAGGCGGAATAAGCCCCCTTGTGCGTTCCTGTCAAGTAGCCGTTGACGTAGACTTCCGCACATGAACCCACTCCCTCGAAACGAAGGAAGAGACGCTTGCCCTTCATGCTTTCGGGAAAGATGCACTTTTTCCGGTAATACCCCACTCCTTCATAAAAGGCGGATACCTTCTTCTGCATGTCGTCTGCATTCCAAGTATGAGGAAGGGTCACTTCCTGCCAGCCGGCATTCCACTTCACGGCAGCCTGCATGGCTTCTTTGGAGAACGGGCCTTTCTTAAATTCCCAACCGTCATTGAATAGCGTCACTTCACGGGCACTCATTTTGCAGAAGCTGCCGACCAAGAATATAAAGATATAAACAATAGATAAACGTTTCTTCATCATTTCAATCATCACCGATTTATTTCTCCGACATTTTATAAATCTGGCATCCCGACAACAAGAATGCTCCTACTCCATATACTTCGGTCATGTCCCTCGTCACTTTGCGCGGGTCGGCACCGATAGGCTGCACATAGCCCAGTTTACCATCCGGATCCACAGCATCAACCAATGCTTTCCATCCCTTCTTGATGACAGGCATGAATGCCTTCTTATCAAGCAGACCTTCATTCACACCATAGGCAAGAGCGTAAACAATGAAGCCCGTGGCGCTTGTTTCCGGAGAAGGATAAGATGAAGGGTCAAGCAAACTGGCGTGCCAATAACCATCCGGACTCTGCAAACCAGCCACACGAGTGGCCAATTCTACAAACAGTTCCTGATAGAAAGCTCGCGAAGACTCCTCTCTGGGAAGTGCCTGCAAAATCTCGGCCAGTCCTCCCAATACCCAACCGTTTCCACGTCCCCAAAACACTTTCTTGCCATTGGCTTCGCGTTTATCAAAATACCGACGGTCGCGGTAAAACAATCGTTCCTCCTTGTCATATAAATGGTCGTAGGTGGCCTTGTACTCCTTGTTCAAGAAATCCAGATAACGCTTGTCCTTGGTCAACGCATACAGTTTGGCATATACGGGGGGAGCCATAAACAATGCATCACACCAAGACCAACGATCCAGAGTTTCCAGTTTACCGTAATCCAGTGCCAGCGCTACTTCAGCCGGATTTTCCACTACCCAGTTGGCACGAGCCATTACGGGAGCAATCATCTTCTTATTGCCATATTTAGAATAAAGGTCGATAAAAGGCTGTCCTACGGCAATAAAGTCAGCATGATACATCCACTTCCCTACCTGGAAATGATTACGCTTTCCAATGCGGAGCAACCATTGGAAATAAGAGTCGTCAGCATCTTCCTTCTCTGTCAGTTCGGCCCAGTCCACCATGCCCATATACAAAGCTGCATGCGTCCAGTCCAAGTCGTCATGTTCCGCCCCTTTATTAGGATTGGCTATCTGCCAGTCGGCCACACGCTTCATTACGGATTTCACGGCAACCTTGTCAAAAACTCTCCAAGCATCCGCCTCTACTGCATACAGCAAGAAGAGAGATATTAAAAGAAACAACTTCCTCATCATAGAAAATATAAAAATTAAAAGTTAGAAATCATGTCTGCAAGCAACAAATCACGTCAACGCTTCGCGATACTTATCGGCAGCATTGGTGTTATCTTCTATTTGCAATTTGATGACAAAAGGGGCACCGGGATCTTTTGCAAGCATATCCACATTATATTCATTGCGAGCGGTTTCTTTCACACCAACTTCCTTGCCATTCAATACCACAGCTTTCGTTATCTTAACATCTTTCGGTGTTTTCACCACCAGATGCCTTGAATAGGGAGAATTGAAAACAACCATATATACTTCTTTGCCTTTACGGGTATAATACCCCCAAGCCTGCTTGTCCCAGCCCGCATAGTCGCAGCCATAGATGCACTCACCGTTGACGCTCATCCAGCGTCCGACGGCATCGGCCAGTTCTTTCTCCTCCGAACGAAAATCACCATCGGGTTGAGGACCGAAATTCACAACCATATTTCCACCCATGGAAACAGCATGTACAATGCGCTCGAGCACCTCCAAAGGAGTCTTGACATAACTCAAGGACCAGTCTTTGTGATATCCCCACTGATTCTCGGGCACCGTCATACATGCCTCCCAATCCCAGCGGGTCACCTTCAGGTCCTTCACCGGATCGGGCAAGCGACGCTCATAAGCAGACTCATAATCTCCCATCAGGTGTCCGTTACTGTCGAAATGGCGTTTGCCATAGTCATCGGCACGCAGACGGCTGTTGACCGTCACGCCCGGCAACATTTCTTTCAGCATCTGTTCTACATGAGCCGTCCACCAGCCGTTCTTCTTGATGCTGGCATCCCATGTACCGTCAAACCAGAAATCCTTCACCGTAGGATAACGAGTGGCAAGTTCTTTCAGCTGATTGTCCGTGAATTCCAGAAAGCGGGCAAAAGCAATCTCATCTTCTTCCGACTTGATGTCATACCGATAATCCGGATGACTCCAGTCCAATACCGAGAAATAGAAATGCACATCAATGCCTTCGTCATTGTAGGCTTACCCGTTGGTTGAATTAAAATTCTAAATATTTACAAATGAAAAAGTTGCACAATTTGCGGATTATTATTAAATTAGTGGTAACCACACCGTTAACTACTATTGCACTGCTTATGCGCAACTTCATAGCAAATTTCGTCAGAATCCTCGGAATCTGCAAGGATTTTGCCGGAAATCGAGTTAATGAACATGGAAACGTACCCAGGTGCGGTGTTGTTCCCA
>NZ_JABXJH010000037.1:0-50960 GCF_013373675.1 Bacteroides sp. L10-4 | reverse complement strand
TGTTTCTGAGAGAATGTTTTCGCTTCCTTTCTTGCGGATTTATAATTTTTTCTATAACTTGCCACTGTTTATCAGTAAGGTTAGTTGAGTATTGTTCCATAACTCTAATTGATTGACACTCATAAAGCTACAAATAAATCTCCAATTAACCTACTGATTTACAATATATTATTCATTGCAATAACATTTATCTTCAATAAATTTTAAACAGCTTCTGAGTCTTTTCTGTTTCGATAACTACGGGTTGTTCGTCACCACCGCTACGGCAACCGTCAGCTCTGCTACTGAAACAACAGGAACATTTGATGCCACAGTGCCCGACCATACGCGCATCATCCATTTTGTGGCCAACCAAAACATGTCGGAGTTTCCCGAAAATGCGTTCTCCGGAAAATCGGAGACAGAAGTAATGGCCCTGCTGCAAGGCTCGTCCGGAAAAATGATTTACTGGGCACGTTTTGCTTGCAACAAGGAGAATACTGGAGATAAAATAGACAAACAGTTGCAAGCAGCCGGTAATAGCATCCGGCTGATTCGTAACCATGCACGGATTTCCGTGAATGAAACGACTCAGAATAATGTTTTCACCGTGACCGGATTTAAAGTCTACAACACGAATGGTTTCGGTACCGTGGCTCCCTATCATCCGGAAAAAGGATTCGATTTCTCTTGGGATGAAATAAAGAGTGTCCCCTTCGTCACCCTTCCACTCAACCGTGCCAAGATGGATGACTTCCAGGATGTCACAACAGAGCTGAGCCAATATGTATTTGAATGTGAAAACAACCTTGACGATCCGGTCAGTGTAATCATTCGCGGACATCACCAAGGTGAAACACAAGACAGTTATTACCGCGTGATGCTGGTGGATGAAAATGGTGACCAGCTTCTGATATGCCGTAACCACCATTACATCGTAGGCGAGCTCTCCTACGGCCAGCCCACCTTTGGCGAAGCATTGGAAGCCGCTGCCACCAACAACGTATGGATAGCCATTTCCGACGAGGTGACCGCAGTGGAAGACAACAGCTACCGCCTTTCCGTGGCGCAGACTTCTTATGTTCTCGACAGCGAAGAGGCTACCGGTCAGGGTTATTCTCTTGCATATACTGTGGAGGCAAAGAACGGCACGCCACTTACCGATGCCGATAAGCCGGACATCACTTGGCTGGAAGGAAACACCGTGGCGCAGCCAAGGATAGTGAATGACTTCAATCCTGCCACCGGCGCGGGAACCGTTACCATCACCACTTATGCCCTGGGAGAGAATGTGCACCGCCTGGAAGGTACCCTGCTCGTAAAGAAAGGACGGCTGCAACGCAAAATCAAGGTCATCAAGATAAAGAAGCAGTCGTTTGTGCCTGCATGGATGGGGGCTCAGCTTTATGGCAAGATTACCGACCTCAGTAATCGCCCCAAGGCTACAGCCGTGTTCACCATTCCCGAAAGCTGTCCGGACGAACTCTTCCCCATGCGCGTGCTGATTTCGGCAAACGAACTTGATGTCCGCTCTGCTTCGGGCATGAAGCTCGACATCATCCGCAAAGGAGAACCCGGTTATGGAGAAGACAATGGCTGGGGATATAAGTATGTGTATACTGCAACCGCTTCGGGCGGGCAGCGGATTTACTTCGAGAGTATCCTTAATCAGGCGGAAATGGCTGAACGCAAAGTTGTCATCGAGGCAGCGCATTTCGAGCCTGTGGAACTGAAATTTCATTTCTCTGAGAAGAACAGAGCCATCACCATGCCTAAGTTGTCTCAGTATAATGCCGGAGCCGGCGGTAACGGTCCTAAGGACGAGCCTATCTACTATCGCATGGTTCCGCAGAAGAAGAAAGCCCGGGTAGTGTTCTATATGGAGTTGCATGAAATGGGTACTGACTACACACCTCAAAATGCTATCAATGCCGGTGAGTCCGATGAATTTTTAGTGTACAACAGTAATTTGTTTCATTACAACGACGATGAATATGCTGATGCCGGTCTTGGGTCTGCTGACAAGTTTGATTGTGAGTTCTTTCATGATGAGGCTACCGCGTGGTCGGATAAACAAGTTAATATGGGGCAGGTATGTATGTTTAAGGCGCGTAAGCCCAATATTACTCCCGAACTCGGAGATGGTGTGTATCAGATTTATATGTATACCACCAAAGCAAAGAGTGCGGAGACAGTCCGCATTGCTTCCAATCTGCCTACTTTGGACGCGGTATTGGAGAGAGACGGTAATACCACAGGAAGTGATATGGATGACGACGGCGTAATAATTGGACCTGGTAAATACAAGGGAAACACTTACCGTAGCACCATTTTTGAGCTTGCCAACTACAGTCCGTTCCGTTTTGCTGCGGGCGTCAACTGGAATAAGCAAGGATTTATTGAAGAAGGTACGGATGACGCCGCAACGGGCGATGTGCCCGAGAAGGTGACTGATTTGGAATGGAGTTATGAACCCGGCCGTGAAGTCGATATCGAGTTTGATATCACCAGTTTCAGGGGAATGAAGGATGTTAATGAACAGGAGTATGAGTCTGTCGATCCTTTCGGCCAACAGTTTGACATATTTATTGATGCTCCGATGCTGGAAATAGATGAGAACCGCTTAGGCAATCTTGGTGGTAAACTGAGAAAAGACTCCAAAGTGTCCGGTCGCTTTATTTATACCGTGGATGCCAATCGTGAGAAGGAACGCACTTATGGTCAGGCAGAAGCTTACCGGAAAGACGAAATGGGAGGAGTGGATCAGAGTGGTGAGCGCAAACGTCTTCCGTTCAAAGTGAAGAGTGCCGTGAGTGCCGGTGACATCACCGTTTCGTCCGATGAAGACATGGTAGTCTATTTTGCCAAGACATTCCGTGTAAGCAATCGCCCCATCTCGGGCTCATTACGCTACAAATTGGCCGATGGAATAGTGCAGGATGTACCTCAGCATACCTTTGTGCCTTTTGAACGTACCGGCAACAATAGCCGCATCGGTGCAATCACCGTTGTGGGGAACGGCAAATATGAATTGCGCTTGCGTAGAGAGTATGATTTCAACTGGTATACACATGAAGTGGAATTGCGTTGCGAGATTAGCGGAACTATCTATAGTGCAAAGGTTCGGAACCTGGCTACTTTGTTTAGTAATCCTGATATTGTCCTCGAACCGGTTTCGGCAGGCAACTAAAGTTTCTAAGTAATAGCTCTTGTTTTCAGGCACCCGTCGCGCAACAAGGACAGGTGCCTGAATATTTATGTTTCTCTTCTTAATCCCTATAAACACAGCTACTTATGAAAACGTTACATACCCTTTTCCTGGAGTCTCTATACTGTCTGGCAACCGCTTTTTGTCTGCAAGCCCGGGCGCAGCAGGCTTCCTCGTTCCGGTTGCCCGATGTGCCTGCCGTCCTTGCCACACCCGAAGAACGGGCCGCTTATTTGTCGTGCCACTATTGGGACCATTTCGATTTCTCCGATGTCTCTCTCATCGACCGCCCGGAAGTCACCGAGCAGGCTTTTGTCGACTTTATCGGCATCCTGCCTTATACCGACCGGGCGGACACTGCCCTGGAGACCTTGTTGCATCGTGCCTCTGTCGGGAAGAAAATGCTGCGCCATTTCATTTTGTTGGGCGACAAATACCTTTATGAACCCAACTCGCCCATGCACAACGAAGAATTGTACATCCTGATGCTGCGTGCCCTGCTGGCCAATCCCGCACTGGACGAAACCGAGAAAATACGTCCGCGCCACAGGCTGGAGACAGCACTGAAGAACCGGCCGGGACATACGGCTGCCGACTTCGGCTTTGTCTGCCGCGACGGCCGTCGGATGCAACTGAATACCGTCTGTGCCCCTTATCTTATTCTTTATTTCAACGACCCTGACTGTGATGATTGCCGCCGTGCCAAAGAGCGCCTTGTCACCTCGCAATCCTTGAACAGGCTGATGGATTCGGGTAGCCTCGCCCTGCTTTCGGTATGCGTAGGGGGCAAGACGGCCGCCTGGCAGCAAGCCGCCTTTCCTGCCCGCTGGATAGATGGCTATGACGAAGGACGGCAACTCACCCGCCGGCAGGTGTACGACCTGAAGGCGATGCCTACCCTATATTTGCTTGACAGCCGGAAACGGGTTATCCTTAAAGATACCTCTATCGACAAGATTGAAGAGTGCTTACGGCATTCTGTCCGATGATGTCCTCTGACTCCTGTAGATAAAAAAGCCGTGATATTTGTAGCGTTTCATTTGTTCGTTTCATAAATAAGTCGTTACTTTGCATAAATTTTAAAGAGACTATGCAATCGCAGGAAATGAGAAGCAAATATAACCTCCGTTCGAATGAATTTCATTCGGGGACCGTCGGTTTCTCTTTTTTCGAGGAAGATATTTTTAGTTCTTTGGTAATGCGTTAATCCTTTATTGGGTGACGCATTTTTTTTTGTGTCCGAACGTGAAGAAGAAAAATAATAGACAACAACAAGAGAATATGGAAAAGAATTTAAAGAAAGTGCTTGTCTTGGGCTCTGGTGCGCTCAAGATTGGTCAGGCCGGAGAGTTCGACTATTCCGGTTCGCAGGCGTTGAAGGCGTTGCGCGAAGAAGGTATCGGTTCTGTGTTGGTAAATCCTAATATTGCCACTATCCAGACATCGGAAGGTATTGCCGATCAAGTTTATTTCCTGCCGGTGACTCCCTATTTCGTGGAAGAAATCATCAAGAAGGAACGTCCCGACGGAATCCTGTTGGCTTTCGGCGGACAGACAGCATTGAACTGCGGTACGGAACTCTATCAAAACGGCATTCTTGAGAAATATGGCGTGCGTGTGCTGGGTACTTCCGTTGAGGCAATCATGTATACCGAAGACCGTGACCTCTTTGTGAAGAAGCTGGATGAGATTCCGATGAAGACTCCGAAAAGCCAGGCTGTGGAAGGCATGGAAGATGCGCTGAAGGCAGCCCGCGAAATAGGCTATCCGGTTATGGTGCGCTCGGCGTATGCTCTGGGTGGACTGGGAAGTGGCATCTGTCCGGATGAAGAATCCTTCATTAAACTGGCCGAAAGCTCTTTCGCTTTTTCTCAGCAGATATTGGTAGAAGAGTCTTTGAAGGGGTGGAAAGAAATTGAGTTCGAGGTAATCCGCGATGCCAACGACCACTGCTTCACGGTGGCAAGCATGGAAAACTTCGACCCGCTGGGTATCCATACGGGCGAGTCTATCGTAGTGGCTCCTACTTGTTCGCTGACCGACGAGCAGGTGAAGATGTTGCAGGAACTTTCTACCAAATGTATCCGCCACCTGGGCATTGTGGGCGAATGTAACATCCAGTATGCGTTCAATGCCGAAACAAACGACTATCGTGTCATCGAGGTGAACGCACGATTGTCCCGTTCTTCTGCATTGGCTTCCAAGGCTACCGGTTATCCGCTGGCATTTGTGGCTGCCAAGATTGCTTTGGGCTATACGCTCGACCAGATTGGCGAAATGGGAACTCCAAATTCTGCATATGTTGCTCCGCAGCTTGATTATCTGATTTGCAAGATTCCGCGTTGGGACTTGACGAAGTTCGTAGGCGTCAGCCGTGAAATCGGCTCCAGCATGAAGTCTGTGGGCGAAATCATGTCTATCGGCCGCTCTTTCGAAGAAATCATTCAGAAGGGGCTGCGTATGATTGGCCAAGGAATGCATGGTTTCGTGGGAAATGAAGGCGTGGAATTCGAAGACCTGGATTATGAACTGTCTCACCCTACTGACCTGCGTGTCTTTGCCATTGCTGAGGCTCTGGAAAAGGGATATGCCATCGACCGTATCTTTGAACTGACCAAGATTGATCCTTGGTTCTTGGGCAAGCTGAAGAACATCGTAGACTACAAGCAGAAACTTTCTCAATATAATAAGGTGGAAGACATCCCTGCCGACGTGCTGCGTGAAGCAAAAGTGCTTGGCTTCTCCGACTTCCAGATTGCCCGCTTCGTGTTGAATCCGCAAGGCAATATGGAGAAGGAAAACCTTGCCGTACGCGCCCGTCGTAAGGAGTTGGGCATCCTGCCTGCCGTGAAGCGCATCAATACGGTGGCTTCCGAGCATCCGGAACTGACAAACTACCTCTACATGACGTATGCGGTTCAGGGCTACGATGTGAACTATTACAAGAATGAAAAGTCTGTGGTCGTACTTGGCTCGGGCGCTTACCGCATCGGTTCGTCCGTAGAGTTTGACTGGTGTTCGGTGAATGCCGTTCAGACGGCCCGCAAGCTGGGTTACAAGTCCATTATGATTAACTATAACCCCGAAACCGTTTCTACGGACTACGACATGTGCGACCGTCTGTACTTTGACGAGCTCTCCTTCGAACGCGTGCTCGACGTTATCGACTTGGAGCAGCCGCGCGGTGTCATCGTGTCAGTGGGCGGACAGATTCCAAACAACCTGGCAATGAAGCTTCACCGCCAGTCCGTTCCCGTGCTGGGTACTTCTCCCATCTCCATCGACCGTGCGGAAAACCGCAACAAGTTTTCTGCTATGCTCGACCAACTTGGCATCGATCAGCCGGCTTGGCAGGAACTCACCAGCCTGGAAGATGTGAAAGGCTTTGTGGAGAAGGTAGGATATCCGGTACTGGTACGTCCGTCTTACGTACTCTCCGGTGCTGCGATGAACGTATGCTATGACGAAGAAGAATTGGAAAACTTCTTGAAGATGGCTGCTGAGGTATCTAAGGAATATCCGGTGGTTGTATCCCAGTTCTTGCAGAATACCAAGGAGATTGAGTTCGATGCTGTTGCCCAAAACGGTGAGGTGGTAGAATATGCCATCTCCGAGCACGTGGAGTTTGCCGGTGTGCACTCCGGTGATGCTACGTTGGTATTCCCGGCACAGAAGATTTACTTTGCAACGGCACGTCGCATCAAGAAAATCAGCCGTCAGATTGCGAAGGAACTCAATATCTCCGGTCCTTTCAATATACAGTTCCTGGCACGCAACAACGAGGTGAAGGTTATCGAGTGTAATCTCCGTGCGTCGCGCAGCTTCCCGTTCGTATCGAAGGTGCTGAAGCGCAACTTCATCGAGACTGCTACTCGCATTATGCTGGATGCTCCTTATACACAACCGGATAAGTCGGCATTCGACATCGACCGTATCGGTGTGAAGGCAAGCCAGTTCTCTTTCTCCCGTCTGCACAAGGCAGACCCGGTATTGGGTGTAGACATGTCATCTACCGGTGAGGTGGGCTGTATTGGAGACGATTTCTCCGAGGCGTTGCTGAATGCCATGATTGCTACCGGATTCAGAATCCCTCGTCGCGAGAAGGGAGTGATGTTCTCCTCCGGAGCCATGAAGTCTAAGGTCGATTTGCTGGATGCCAGCCGCATGCTCTTTGCCAAAGGTTATAAGATTTATGCTACGGCAGGTACTGCCGCTTTCCTTAATGCTCACGGCGTGACGACAGAAGCTGTTTACTGGCCGGATGAACGCCCGGATGCGGAAAACAATGTGATGACGATGATTGCCGACCATGCCTTCGACTTGATTGTCAACATTCCGAAGAATCATACGAAACGCGAGCTGACCAATGGCTACAAGATTCGTCGCGGTGCCATTGACCACAATATTCCGTTGATTACCAATGCTCGCCTGGCAAGTGCCTTTATCGAGGCATTCTGCGAAATGAAGCTGGAAGATATTCAGATTAAGAGCTGGCAGGAGTACAAATAAATTGTTTGTTCTGTAAAACGATTGCAAGAGCGGAAAGCCGAAGGGGTTTCCGCTCTTTTGTTATACTGGGCTTATTTCCCTGTCTTGGCTTAGGGTTGAGTCTCTGTATGAAGCAAAAGAAGAAACTTTATCCGATAGCATAGCCGTTGGCAATCCGGCAAAGGTAATCCGGAAAATGAAGCAAAAAAAATAATAGTATAAGTATTTGAAAATCAGGGTATATTATTAATTGGCTAAAAAAATATCGAAAAATATTATGCAAAAGTTTTGGTAATATCAAAATAAGCTGTATCTTTGCATCGCTTTTGAAACGGAAGTGTACGGGCGTTTAGCTCAGCTGGTTCAGAGCATCTGCCTTACAAGCAGAGGGTCGGCGGTTCGAATCCGTCAACGCCCACCAAAATCCAAAACACTTTCGTTCATCAAAAGGGCGTTTAGCTCAGCTGGTTCAGAGCATCTGCCTTACAAGCAGAGGGTCGGCGGTTCGAATCCGTCAACGCCCACTGGAAATTTTGTTCGAAAGTGGTCTTGCAAGCGATTGTAAGGCCATTTTTTTTATCCATTGACTTCCTTTTCTTAAAATCTTTATCCTTTATGTCTTGTTACTCAGAAAAAAGCAGTAATTTTGCAATCCGATAATTATCATCATAAATACGACGTATGAAACTTGATTTACTTACCGCAATCTCTCCGATTGACGGTCGATACAGAGGCAAAACGGATGTTTTGTCTGCCTATTTCTCAGAATTTGCACTGATTAAATACCGTGTACAGGTTGAAGTGGAGTACTTTATCACGCTGTGTGAGTTGCCTTTGCCGCAGTTGAAAGGGGTGGATAAAGGTGTTTTCGAAACCTTGAGAAACATTTATCGTAATTTTTCTGAAGCCGACGCACAACGCATTAAGGACATTGAGAGCGTGACGAACCATGATGTGAAGGCTGTGGAGTATTTCTTGAAAGAAGAGTTTGACAAATTGGGTGGTATGGACGACTATAAGGAGTTCATCCATTTCGGCTTGACTTCACAAGACATCAACAATACGTCTGTTCCTTTGTCTGTAAAGGAAGCGCTGGAGCAAGTGTATTATCCCCAAATAGAGGAACTGATAGCGCAACTCCGCACTTATGCGGAAGAGTGGGCTGCTATTCCCATGCTTGCCAAGACGCACGGACAACCGGCTTCGCCTACCCGTTTGGGTAAGGAAATAATGGTGTTTGTCTACCGTCTGGAACGCCAGCTGGCAACGCTGAAGGCTTGTCCAGTGACAGCAAAGTTCGGTGGCGCTACGGGTAATTATAATGCCCATCATGTGGCTTATCCGGAATATGACTGGAAGGTGTTCGGCGATAAGTTCGTTTCCGAAAAACTTGGTTTGGAACGCGAGGAGTATACTACCCAGATATCCAATTACGATAATCTGTCTGCTATTTTTGATGCCATGAAGCGCATCAATACGGTGATGATTGATATGAACCGTGATTTCTGGCAATATATATCTATGGAATACTTCAAGCAGAAGATTAAAGCCGGTGAAGTGGGCTCCAGTGCGATGCCGCACAAGGTGAACCCGATTGACTTTGAAAATGCGGAAGGAAACTTGGGCATGGCGAATGCCATTCTTGAACACTTGGCGGTGAAACTGCCGGTTTCCCGTTTGCAGCGTGACTTGACGGACTCTACTGTAGTCCGAAATGTGGGTATGCCGTTCGGGCATATCATTATTGCCATACAAAGTTCCTTGAAGGGCTTGCGCAAGCTGCTGCTGAACGAGCCGGCTATCTACCGTGACCTGGACAACTGCTGGAGTGTGGTGGCCGAAGCTATCCAGACCATCCTGCGCCGTGAGGCTTATCCGCATCCCTATGAAGCGTTGAAAGCGCTGACTCGTACCAATCAGGCCATTACGGAAGTGTCCATCAAGGAATTTATAGAAGGGCTGAGTGTAAGTGAAGAGATAAAGAAAGAATTGCGGGTGATTACTCCCCATACTTATACGGGAATTTAAGTAACCACAGAGGTGTGCCGGATGAATTTTAACTTTTTAGTCCGGCAATTGTTATAGAAACATATAAAATTCAAGGTATAATAGAGACAATGAATGGCCGTGAGGCCAAGGTTTAATTTTATTCGAATAAAAAACAATGAGTACAGAAAACGAAATTTGGCGTGATGCTTCTTTCTCAGAGGAGAACTCAGGTGCCGGCCGCGATGGTAACCAATTCAGCAAGGAGGGTGGCTACAGCCGCCCGGCTTACAACCGTGATAATGGCGACCGTCCTTATCGCCCTAGATTTAACAGTGAGAACGGTGATCGTTCGCAGCGTCCTTATAACAGTGACCGTCCTTATCGTCCGCGCTTTAATGTCGGTGCAGACAATGGTGACCGTCCGCAGCGTCCTCGTTACAATAACGATAATGGCGACCGTCCCTATCGTCCGCGCTATAACAGCGAAGGCGGTGACCGTCCGCAACGTCCTTATGGAAACAATTCGGGCGACCGTCCCTATCGTCCGCGCTATAGCAGCGAAGGTGGCGACCGTCCGCAACGCTCTTATAACAGTGACCGTCCGCAGCGCCCGCGCTATGGCAATGAAGGTGTTGACCGTCCGCAACGTCCTTATAACAGCGACCGCTCCTACAACAGCGACCGCTCTTATAATACAGACCGTCCCTATCGTCCGCGCTATAACAGCGAAGATGGCGACCGTCCGCAGCGTCCTCGCTACAATAATGAAGGTGGTGATCGTCCTTATCGTCCGCGCTTCAATTCGGGTGGTGGAAGACCGGGTGGATACGGTAATAGAGACAGCTATAGCCGTCCTATCCGTCGTTCAGCCGATTATGATCCCAATGCTAAGTACAGCAAGAAGAAACAGATAGAATATAAGGAGCAGTTTGTAGACCCGAACGAGCCTATCCGTCTGAACAAATTCCTGGCTAATGCCGGTGTCTGTTCCCGTCGCGAGGCTGATGAATTCATCACTGCCGGAGTTGTTTCTGTAAATGGAGAGGTGGTGACGGAATTGGGAACCAAGATTAAGCGTGGCGATGAAGTGAAGTTCCATGACCAGACGGTCAGCATCGAACGTAAGATTTACGTCCTGCTGAACAAGCCGAAAGATACAGTGACTACTTCGGATGATCCTCAAGCACGTCGTACGGTGATGGATTTGGTGAAAGGCGCTTGCAATGAACGTATCTATCCGGTAGGTCGTCTGGACCGCAATACTACAGGCGTATTGCTGCTGACAAATGATGGTGACCTGGCCTCTAAGCTGACGCATCCCAAGTATCTGAAAAAGAAAATATATCATGTGCATTTGGATAAGAATCTGACAAAAGCCGATATGGAGCAGATTGCAGCCGGTATCCAATTGGATGACGGGGAAATTCGTGCAGATGCCATCAGTTATACGGATGACTTTAAGAAAGATGATGTCGGCATCGAAATTCACTCTGGTAAGAACCGTATCGTACGTCGTATTTTCGAGTCGCTGGGATACAAGGTGATGAAGCTGGATCGTGTTTATTTTGCCGGTTTAACCAAGAAAGGCCTGCGCCGCGGTGAATGGCGTTATCTCACGGAACAAGAGGTGAACTTCCTGCGCATGGGATCTTTTGAGTAATATATATAATAAGGTATAATAACTGTTTTATGGAAAAGATTAGTAGAACAAAGATTATTGACCTGCTGAAGTGTGAGGATTTTGGCGCTATGGTCAATGTGAAGGGATGGGTTCGTACCCGCAGAGGTAGTAAGCAAGTAAACTTTATCGCGCTGAATGACGGTTCTACAATAAATAATGTGCAGATTGTAGTGGATTTGGGCAACTTCGATGAAGAGATGCTGAAAGAGATCACTACCGGTGCTTGTTTGAGTGTAAACGGTGTGCTGACGGAATCTGTCGGTTCCGGCCAGAAGGCCGAAGTACAAGCCCGCGAAATCGAAGTGCTGGGAACTTGCGATAACACGTATCCGTTGCAGAAGAAAGGTCATTCCATGGAGTTCCTTCGTGAAATAGCTCATCTGCGTCCCCGTACCAATACGTTCGGTGCGGTGTTCCGTATTCGTCATAACATGGCAATTGCCATCCACAAGTTCTTTCATGACAGAGGATTCTTTTATTTCCATACCCCAATCATCACGGCTTCCGATTGTGAGGGTGCCGGACAGATGTTCCAGGTGACTACGAAGAATCTGTATGACTTGAAGAAAGATGAGAACGGTTCCATTATTTATGACGACGACTTTTTCGGGAAGCAGGCCAGTCTGACGGTTTCCGGGCAGTTGGAAGGTGAACTTGCTGCTACTGCATTGGGAGCCATCTATACATTCGGTCCTACATTCCGTGCCGAGAACTCCAATACTCCCCGCCACTTGGCGGAGTTCTGGATGATTGAGCCGGAGGTGGCGTTCAATGATATTACGGACAATATGGACTTGGCGGAAGATTTCATCAAGTATTGCGTGCGGTGGGCTTTGGACAATTGTGCCGATGACGTGAAGTTCCTCAATGACATGTTCGACAAAGGGTTGATTGAGCGTCTGCAAGGTGTCTTGAAAGAAAGCTTCGTGCGCCTGCCTTATACGGAAGGTATCAAGATACTGGAAGAGGCTGTTGCCAAAGGACATAAGTTTGAATTTCCGGTATACTGGGGAGTTGACTTGGCTTCCGAACATGAGCGCTATCTGGTGGAAGACTACTTCAAGCGTCCGGTTATCCTGACTGACTACCCGAAGGAAATCAAGGCGTTCTATATGAAACAGAACGAAGACGGCAAGACCGTGCGTGCCATGGATGTGCTCTTCCCGAAGATTGGAGAAATCATTGGCGGTTCCGAGCGTGAATCGGATTACAACAAGCTGATGACGCGCATTGACGAACTTCACATCCCGATGAAGGATATGTGGTGGTATCTCGATACCCGTAAGTTCGGTACGTGTCCCCACTCCGGGTTCGGTTTGGGCTTTGAGCGTCTGTTGCTGTTCGTGACGGGCATGACGAATATCCGTGATGTCATACCGTTCCCGCGTACGCCGCGTAACGCTGAGTTTTAGTTCTCGGAACATACGGATTATATAAGACCGCACAAACATTTTGTTGTTTGTGCGGCTTTTTTTTGTATCTAAAAGTGTTACAATCTCGAAATAAATCTTTATATTTGTGTCTGATGGAATGGCATAACGTTAACCAATATCATACGAATATGAAACGAAACTATTTCTTTACCATGCTGGCGGCGGTGCTGTTTGCGGTAGTGGAATCCAATGCGCAGGAGAGTGTAAAGTTTAAGCCTGCAGATTTGGCAGGAATTTGGCAGTTATGTCATTATGTGTCCGAAATCCCGGATGTGCCCGGGATATTGAAACCGAGTAATACCTTTAAGGTGCTAAGCGATGATGGTCGCATTGTTAATTTTACGATTATTCCGGGCAAGGATGCCATCATTACGGGATATGGCACTTATCAACAGCTGACGGATAATTCTTATAAAGAAAGCATCGAGAAAAACATCCATCTGCCCATGCTGGACCATAAAGACAATATCTTGGAATTTGAAATAGGGGATGATGGGGTGATGTATCTGAAGTATTTTATAGCCAAGGATTTGAATGGGAATGAACTGAATACATGGTTTCATGAAACATGGAAGCGGATAGATATGCCTTCGAAATTCCCTGAAGACATTGTACGCTGATGCTTTTACCCCTTTTCGCGTTTCTTTCTCAATATAACTTTAAAAGCCTTTTATGACGGCATCGGCCGGTGAAAGGCTTATCCTAAGAGTTGTCCTACGGAGATTCTTCCGTTTCTCCGCAGGATAACCTTGTCTATTGTATATCAGCCAAGTGGCTCTCTAAAAAAAAGTGGAAAACTTTTGCCAGTTCTAAGAAAAACCGTACCTTTGCAAGCCGATTATTATCTCAAAAGGATAAGCATTTAATTCATAGTGAGTTAATCTTTCATTGTCCGGGATGATTGGCTTGCGGTGAAGAGAAACATTTAGTAGTAACATTTAAAAAACAATTAAGAGTGGATACTTTAAGTTACAAGACCATTTCTGCAAACAAGGCTACAGTGACTAAAGAATGGGTCATTGTTGACGCTACAGACCAGGTGTTGGGCCGTCTGGGCGCAAAAGTTGCGAAACTGTTGAGAGGAAAGTATAAACCTAACTTTACTCCTCACGTAGATTGTGGCGATAATGTAATCATTATCAATGCCGACAAAGTAAAATTAACCGGTAACAAGTGGAATGACAAGGTATATCTGTCATATACAGGTTATCCCGGCGGTCAGAGAGAAATCACTCCTGCTCGTTTGCAGGCAAAACCGAACGGTGATGACAAGTTGCTGAGAAAAGTAGTAAAGGGTATGTTGCCTAAAAACAAGTTGGGCGCACAATTGCTGGGTAATATGTATGTATATGCCGGCAGCGAGCACAAACACGAGGCACAGAACCCGAAAATGATTGATATTAACGTACTTAAATAAGAGATAATGGAAGTAGTAAATGCATTAGGCAGACGTAAAAGTGCAATTGCACGTATTTTCGTAAGCGAAGGTACCGGAAAGATTACTATTAATAAGAGAGACCTCGCAGAGTACTTTCCATCAAGCATTCTTCAGTATGTAGTTAAACAGCCGTTGAACAAGCTGGGTGTTGCTGAAAAGTACGACATCAAAGTTAATCTCTGCGGTGGCGGTTTCACCGGACAGTCTCAGGCTTTGCGTTTGGCAATTGCCCGCGCACTGGTGAAAATCAATGCTGAGGACAAGGCTGCTCTCCGTTCTGAAGGCTTCATGACTCGTGATCCTCGTTCTGTTGAACGTAAGAAACCGGGACAACCGAAAGCACGTCGTAGATTCCAGTTCAGTAAACGTTAAGAGTTGGAGAACGGTTGGGGCGGACAGGTTGCTTAATTCTCAACTTTCACCTCTCAACTCTCAACTGAAAAAGCGTTTAGTATCTAAACTACCGGGACTCTTCAGATTCAGACTACCCGGCGGTTGGTTTAGAAGAAACAAAAAAGAAAGTAAACGATTAATTTAAAAGAAAATGTCTAGAACAAATTTTGATACATTATTGGAAGCCGGTTGCCACTTCGGTCACTTGAAAAGAAAGTGGAACCCTGCAATGGCTCCTTACATCTTCATGGAGCGCAATGGTATTCATATCATTGACCTCAACAAGACGGTTGCTAAAATTGACGAAGCTGCTGAAGCTTTGAAGCAAATCGCTAAATCAGGAAAGAAAGTCCTGTTTGTTGCTACTAAAAAACAAGCTAAGCAGGTGGTTGCCGACAAGGCTGCATCTGTAAATATGCCTTATGTAATCGAGCGTTGGCCGGGTGGTATGTTGACTAACTTCCCGACTATCCGTAAGGCTGTGAAGAAGATGGCTACCATCGACAAGTTGACTAACGACGGTACCTATTCAAACCTCTCCAAAAGAGAGATTCTTCAGATTTCACGTCAACGTGCAAAATTGGACAAGACTTTAGGCTCTATCGCTGACCTGACTCGTCTGCCGTCTGCCCTGTTCGTTATCGACGTGATGAAGGAAAACATCGCAGTTCGTGAAGCTAACCGTCTGGGTATTCCCGTATTCGGTATCGTTGATACAAACTCCGATCCTACAAACATCGATTTCGTAATCCCGGCAAATGATGATGCTACTAAGTCTGTAGAGGTGATTCTTGATGCTTGCTGCGCTGCTATGCAGGAAGGTCTGGAAGAACGTAAGGCTGAAAAGGTAGATATGGAAGCTGCCGGTGAAGCTCCTGCAAACAAAGGCAAGAAGAAAGCTACAAAAGCAAGACTCGACAAGTCCGATGAGGAAGCAATCAATGCTGCTAAGGCTGCTGCTTTCATGAAGGAAGAAGAAGAGGCTTAATCATACTGTTGAGAGTTGAGAATTGAAAGTTGAGAGTTACTTTACAGCAATTCTCAATTCTCTATTCTCAGCTCTCAATTACTTTATAAAGATATTATTAACAATTAAAATAGAAAGATATTATGGCTGTAAGTATGGCTGATATAACCAAGCTCCGCAAGATGACCGGTGCTGGTATGATGGATTGCAAGAATGCTTTGACGGAAGCTGAAGGCGATTTCGACAAGGCAATGGAAATTATCCGTAAGAAGGGACAAGCTGTTGCAGCTAAGCGTTCAGACCGCGAGGCTTCTGAAGGCTGTGTGCTGGCTAAGACTACGGGTGACTTTGCCGTTGTCATCGCTCTGAAGTGCGAAACTGACTTTGTGGCTCAGAATGCTGATTTCGTGAAACTGACTCAAGATATTCTAGACCTTGCCGTAGCTAACAAGTGCAAGACTTTGGACGAAGTAAAAGCTCTGCCGATGGGTAACGGTACTGTACAGGATGCAGTAACGGATCGTAGCGGTATCACTGGCGAGAAGATGGAGTTGGATGGTTACATGACTGTAGAAGGCGCAAGCACTGTAGTCTATAACCACATGAACAGAAACGGTCTCTGCACCATCGTTGCTTTCAACAAGGCTGTTGAAGAAGGATTGGCTAAGCAGGTTGCCATGCAGATTGCTGCTATGAGTCCGATTGCAGTAGACGAAGACGGCGTATCTGAAGAAATCAAACAGAAGGAAATTGATGTTGCTATCGAAAAGACAAAAGCTGAACAAGTACAGAAGGCTGTTGAAGTTGCTTTGAAAAAGGCTGGTATCAATCCGGCTCACGTGGACAGCGAAGACCACATGGAAAGCAACATGGCTAAAGGCTGGATTACTGCTGAAGACGTGGCAAAGGCAAAGGAAATCATTGCTACTGTTTCTGCCGAGAAGGCTGCAAACCTGCCCGAACAAATGATTCAGAATATTGCTAAGGGTCGTCTTGGCAAGTTCTTGAAGGAAGTTTGCTTGCTGAACCAGGAAGACATCATGGACGGTAAGAAGACAGTTAGAGAAGTATTGAAGGAAGCTGATCCTGAATTGAAGGTTGTTGACTTCAAGCGTTTTACTTTGCGTGCTGAATAATTCCGCTTAGAAACGATTTAATAAAAAGAAGTGACCGTATTGGGAGTAAATCCTGAACGGTCACTTTTTTTGTGTCTTTTCGGTTGTTTTGAAGCGGAGGATATGCTTGAGTTCATCCCACGGGTTTGGTCTGCGTGTATCCTTCTGATTTCAGCAGTTCGATGACTCTCTGCTTGAAGTCGCCTTGCACGATGATTTCTCCATCTTTGGCACTTCCGCCTACTCCACATTTGCTTTTCAGCAATTTGCCCAGTTCTTTCAAGTCATTATCGGTGCCCACGAAGCCAGTGACAAGGGTGACGACTTTGCCACCCCGGTTCTTGCGGTCCAGTTGTACGCGCAAGCGTTGTTGTGTGTGGGGAAGGGTAGTTTCCTCCTTGTCGTCGCTCATCTCATAGTTGTAGTCCGGATTGGTGGAATAGACTATATTCAACCGGTCTTTCCAATCATTATTTTTCATATTTCTTTCTTTTAGACTTTCCAAAAGTACAATATTGTGTGGAATTATGCAATTAGAAATTATGTTAAGCTTTTGTTGCATCCGTATCACGGATTAGAAAAAAGCATTACTTTTGTCAATCACAATATTGAGAACTTAAATAAGAAACTATGAGCAGTACGTTACAGAAAAAAGAAACCATGAAGGTGCCGGAGCCTACCTTGCGCCGACTTCCGTGGTATCTTTCCAATGTAAAGTTGCTGAAACAAAAGGGGGAGCGATTCGTATCATCCACCCAGATTTCCAAGGAAATCAATATTGATGCTTCACAGATTGCCAAAGACCTTTCGTATGTCAATATCTCGGGGCGTACGCGTGTGGGTTATGAAGTGGATACACTGATAGCTGTACTGGAGGATTTTTTGGGATTTACAAATATGCACAAAGCCTTTCTGTTTGGTGTAGGAAGTTTGGGAGGTGCCTTGCTGCGCGACTCGGGTCTGAGCCATTTCGGCTTGGAGATTGTGGCTGCCTTCGATGTGAAGCCCGAACTGGTGGGTACTACGTTGAGCGGCATTCCCATTTACCATTCGAATGAGTTCAAGCAGAAGATGCAGGAGTACGATGTCAATATAGGCGTGCTGACGGTACCTATTGAAATAGCCCAGCAGATAACGGATTCCATGGTAGAGGGCGGCATCAAGGCCGTATGGAACTTCACTCCGTTCCGTATCCGTGTTCCTGAGAATATTGTTGTGCAGAATACTTCCCTTTATGCCCATCTGGCTGTAATGTTTAACAGACTGAACTTTAACGAAATCAAGTAATGAAGATTATTGCTGTAGGAATGAACTATGCTCTGCACAACAAGGAGCTGGGACATACACACGAGAATAATGAACCGGTTATTTTCTTGAAACCCGATTCGGCCATTCTGAAAGATGGCAAGCCTTTCTTTATCCCCGACTTTTCTGATGAGGTGCATTACGAGACGGAAGTGGTCGTACGCATCTGCCGTTTGGGAAAGAACATTGCACCCCGTTTTGCGCATCGCTATTACGATGCGGTGACGGTGGGCATCGACTTCACAGCACGCGACTTGCAACGTAAGTTCCGTGAGGCGGGTAATCCGTGGGAGCTTTGCAAAGGTTTCGACAATTCGGCAGCTATCGGCACCTTTGTCCCTTTGGAACAAGTGGGCGGCAATGTACAGAATTTGGACTTCCATTTGACGATTGATGATAAGGAGGTGCAACGCGGTCATACATCGGATATGCTTTTTCAGGTAGATGAAATCATTGCTTATGTCAGCCGCTTCATGACCTTGAAAATCGGTGACTTGCTGTTCACGGGTACCCCTGTGGGAGTAGGTCCCGTCAGCATCGGCCAGCATTTGCAGGGCTATCTTGGGGAAGAGAAAGTACTTGACTTCAATATCCGCTGAGCAGCATTCGGGATTTTTGTCCGTAAACCTCTATGTTAGCTTACTAAACTTCTGCTTTATAAAGCTAAAGTACCCTTTTACTAATTTCGTCCAAACATCTTTTGTCCAAAGAACTTTGTAATCAACGGGTAAATGTTTACTTTTGTGATGTAATCTTGAACTATAGACAGAGAAACCGTACTGCATGAAACGTTTGTTTGCCATCCTTTTCGCTTTGTTTTGCACTATGCCTTTATTCTGCCAAGATAGAGAGGTGGATTCATTGCTTCGGGTGCTTGATGCATCTGTGCAGGGGCGTGAACGATATACACTGGAACGTCAGTCTCAAATTAATGCCTTGCAGTGCCAGCTGAAGGCTACCCGTTCCGATGCGGAATTACTGGAAATCTACCAGGAGTTGTTCGGCAAATACAGCGCCTACCGCATGGACTCTGCCTTGTGGGCAGCAAATCGTTGCGTGGAAGTAGCCCAGCGTATGTCCGTAGCATCGCATCTCTACTCTGCCCGTATGCGTGTGGCAGAGGTGATGATTGGTACAGGAATGTATAAGGAAGGACTGGAAATTTTGGAAGACATTCCCCAGGAGGAACTGGGTGCGATAGATATGTTCTACTACTATAATCTTTATCATAAAGTGTACACGCTGATGGCATCCTATGCTTTTTCAGAAGAATTGCAGGCGTCATACTCCCGGCTGGCATATCAGTACAAAGACTCCATTCTGCGTGTGAAGCGTCCCGATTCGCAAGGCTATCAACTGACTTTGGGCGACAAACTACTGTATGAGGGTAAGTATGACGAAGCCATAGGTGTTTTGGAGGGTTGCTATGATATCCATAGCCAGAAGGACTTCAGCCTTGCCATTCCTTCTGTTGCATTGGCAAGCGTTTATGGTGCCAAAGGAGACCACAAGCAGGAAAAGAAATATCTTACCATCTCGGCAATAGCCGACGTGCAAAGCGGAACAAAGGAATACATTTCGCTTTGGAAACTTGCCAACCTGCTCTATGGCGAGGGCGACATAGAACGTGCGTATACCTATATGGAATGCTCCATGCAAGATGCTACCTTCTGTAATGCTCGCTACCGTACGATGGAGATTTCGGGGATGTTGCCCGTCATCAACTCCACCTACGAGGCCAAGTTGCATGAGGAAAAAGAACAGCTGGTCACCTTATTTATATGGATATCCATCCTGGCGGCAGTATTGCTGGTGGCCTTGGTCTATATTTATCATCAGATGAAGCGCCTTTCCCTTGCCAGAAAGACCATGGATGACATGAACAAGGAATTGAAGCACATCAACGGTGACTTGCAGGAACTGAATGCTCGGTTGCAGGAGTCGAACCGTGTGAAGGAGGAGTACATCGGCTACGTCCTCAACATGTGTTCCGTCTATATAGACAAGCAGGAAGAATTCCGCAAGATGCTGGCAAGGAAAGTGAAGGCCGGGCAGCTGGACGACCTGGTGAAAACCATCCACTCCACCACCTTTGTCACCGGCGAGTTGAAAGAATTCTTCCATACGTTCGACAGCGTCTTCCTGAAACTCTATCCTAAGTTTGTGAACGACTTTAATAACCTTTTGCAGGAGAACGAGCGCATCTATCCTAAAGAGGGCGAACTGCTGACTCCGGAACTCCGTGTGTTTGCCTTGATTCGGTTGGGAATTTCAGATAGCGGAAAGATTGCCACCTTCCTGCATTACTCTTCGCAGACCGTATATAATTACCGCTTGAAAGTGCGGAGCAAATCCTTCCTTTCTAAAGAAGATTTCTTGAATATGGTGCAGAAAATAGGGTAAAACTCCTCCTATGCCCTTTATGTGAATCTACTTTCTTACTTTCTGCTGATTTTCACAATATGTTGTTTTTTAAGGTTTTATAGATAAAGCTAATCTGCTTGCGTCTACTTTAAGCTTCTACCCGCCTTTTTCGCGGGACAGTTAATCATATACCTTTGCAACATCGACAAAAGATTAAAGTTAACTGTAGTTTTTTGATAAGTATTAGTTAAGAAGATTGGGTATAAGGATTGCATGGAACCGGGCGTGCTTGGTTCCTTTTCTTGGCAAACATTATTTTTATTAACTATATATTGTATTATATGAAAAGCATGCTTAAAATCGCAAAGAGTATTCTCCCGTTGCTGGGATTACTCTTGTCTTTGTCACTTTCGGCACAAGATGTTGCAGTGAAAGGACATGTGAAAGACCACACAGGCGAACCACTGATTGGGGCTAACATCTTGATAAAGGGTACCTCTGTGGGAACTATCTCTGATGTGGACGGTAACTTTACTTTGAAAGCTGCCGTCAATGATATTCTCTCCATTACATGTATCGGTTTTAAGGGCCAGGAACTGACGGTTACCGGCAGCAATACACCGCTCGTCATCACTTTGCAGGAAGACACGGAGATGCTGGACGAAGTCGTTGTAATCGGTTACGGTCAAGTGAAGAAAGGAGATGTCACTGGTTCTCTGCTAACTGTGAAGCCGGACGAGCTGAACAAAGGAAAGCAATTGACTGCCGAAGACGCTCTGGTGGGTAAGGTTGCCGGTGTGAACATTGTACCGGGCAGTGGTGCTCCGGGCAGCGGCGGCACCATCCGTATCCGTATGGGAGCTTCTTTGTCAGCAGACAACGACCCACTGATAGTTATCGACGGTGTGCCTGTCAGCAATGCCTCCATCAGCTCTATCAACCCGAATGACATTGCTTCGTTTACGGTATTGAAAGATGCTTCGGCAACAGCCATCTACGGTTCGCGTGCCTCCAACGGTGTCATCATTATCACTACGAAGAAAGGAAACACCGACGGTGTTTCACGTCCCTCTTTCAGCTACAGTGCCAACGTGACGGTGGGCAATGTGTATAAGAAACTGGATGTACTTTCCGCTTCCGAATATCGCGAAGCCTTTGCCAAGTATGCCAATGCTCCGGAGGCTTTCAAGCTGGGTGATGTCAATACCGACTGGCAGGATGAAATCTACCGCGTGGCAATGGGTACAGACCACAACCTCTCCATAACTGGTGCTTTGAAGAATATGCCTTACCGCGTGTCCGTGGGCTATACCAACCAGAACGGTACGTTGAAAAACAACAACTACCAGCGCCTCAATGCCAGTATCGGTTTGTCGCCCAAGTTCTTCGACAAGCATCTCTCTGTTGACATCAATATCAAGGGTAGCATCGAGGACGAAAAGCCGGTTTCCACCAGTGTCATCGGAAGTGCCGTAGGTTTCGACCCTACACGCCCTGTATATCAGAACTATGACGGTAATGTAGGTTTGGGGTACTATATGTGGATGGGTGCAAGTAATACCCCCATCACGCTAGCTGCCTCAAACCCCGTCTCCGACTTGGAACTTGCCGACAAGCAGAACAAGACCAAACGCTCCATCGGTAATATTGCCCTCGATTATAAAATACACGGTTTTGAAGACTTTCGACTGAACCTGAACATGGGGTATGATTTCCTGACGGAAGACAAACACGATAACATGCCTGACTTGGCCCCCGCCATGTACACCGGCAACGAACAGGATGGTACCGGAAAGCGTTATACATATCATAACGACAAACGCAATACACTACTCGACTTCTATGCCAACTATGCCAAAGACTTCAACGACCATAACCTCAATGCCATGGCTGGTTACGGCTGGCAACGTTTCTGGTACAAGAACCATGATACCACTACCGACACCAAGGGTGAGGATCTTACCTCTCCCAAGCACGAGGAAGCTGAACTCTACCTGCTCTCCTTCTACGGTCGATTGAACTACTCTTGGAAACAGCGTTATATGCTGACTGCTACGTTACGTGCCGATGCTTCTTCTCGCTTCTCGCCCGAGACCCGTTGGGGCTACTTCCCTTCCGTAGCCGCTGCATGGCGTGTGAACGATGAGGCTTTCTTGGCAGACAACAAAGTAGTGTCCGACCTAAAACTCCGTTTGAGCTATGGTCAGACCGGCCAGCAGTCCATCGGTTCCTACTACCAGCATTTGTCCACCTATACTGCATCTTACGATGAGTCCAGATACTTGTTCGGTAACAAGTGGTACACCACCTACCGCCCCAACGGCTACGATCCCAACATTAAATGGGAGACTACGGAAACTTACAACATCGGTATCGACTACGGTTTCTTGAACAACCGCATCTCGGGTACGATTGACTACTACTGGCGTAACACGAAAGACCTGCTGAACGACATTTTTGTACCTGCCGGCAGTAACTTCACCAACCGTATCGAAACCAACATCGGTGATATGGAAAGCAAAGGTCTTGAAATCGGTGTGAACTTGGTTCCCATCCAGACCAAAGATTGGGAATGGAACATCAGCGGTAACTTCACTTGGAATGCCTCAAAGATTACCAAGCTGAACACCATCGACAACGAGAGCAACTACGTAAAGACAGGTAACGCCGGAGGTACAGGCCGCTATCTGCAAGTACACATGGTAGGAGAGACTCCGAATACCTACTATCTACTGAAGCAAGCTTATGACGAAAACGGACAGCCGCTGGACGGTAAATACATTGCCAAAGACGGCTCCATCACTTCTAGCGAAGAAGACTCTAACAAGTACGTCACCGGTAAGAGTTCCAAGGCCCCTTACTATTGCGGTTTGTCCACCCGTCTGTCCTACAAGAATTGGGATTTGGGCATCAACGGACACGGTAGCTTCGGTTTCTATGTCTATAACTATGTGGCTGCTTCCAACTCCTTGGATGCACTCTATGGCAGCAACGGCGTTTCCAGCAACATCCTGCGTTCTACGCTCGAAAACAAGTTTACGCAAGACCGCCAGTTCACCGACCATTTCCTGGAGAGAGGCAACTTCTTCCGTATAGACAATATCACCATCGGTCATACGTTCAATAAACTGTGGAACGACGGGACATCGCTCCGTCTCTCCTTCGCCGTACAGAATGTATGCACTTTGAGCGGATACTCCGGTCTCGATCCGGAGCTTTATGACGGAATCGATAAAAACATCTATCAGCGTCCGCGTACGTTCATGCTGGGAGTTAACCTTAATTTTTAATGACTAAAAACAGATACATGATTATGAAAGCTAGATATTTCAAATTAGTAACAGTATGTTTGCTGGCCGTGTCACTTTTTGCTTCTTGCCTGGGCGACCTGGATACATTGCCGCTGGATGATAACGAACTGACAGGTGAGATGGTGTACTCTACTCCCGAGGGCTATATCGGCATGATTGCCAAGTGTTATGCTGCCCTGATACAGACAGGGCAGAAGGGTGGTGACGGAGGAGACGGTGATGTGTCGGGCATCGATGAAGGATATTCCGGTTATACTCGTGCCTTGTTCTACTTGCAGGAAGCTTGTACGGACGAAATCGTATTCCAGTCCGGTGGCAGCAAGGGTGTACGTGCCATGCTTTACTTGAATTGGGATGCTTCTACCGAGATTGTGGGTTATCCTTATTACCGTCTTTTCATGACCATCAACTATTGCAACGAGTTCCTGCGTGAATGTACAGAGGGCAAATTGCAGGAGAGAGGTGTGTATGAAGCCTTGAAAGACGAGTATCAATACTATTGTGCCGAAGCCCGCTTCATCCGTGCTTATAGTTACAGCATGCTCTGCGACCTTTACGGTTCTACACCCTTCGTGGACGAAACGATGGAAGTAGGTGACATGCCCGAGCAAGCCACTCGCGAGGAAATCTACAACTTTGTGGTGTCCGAACTGGAAGAATTGACCACCCTGCTGAAAGAACCCAAAAAGAACGAATATGCCCGTGTGGACCGTGTAGCAGCCTGGTTCTTGCTGTCACGTGTTTACTTGAATGCCGAAACTTGGGTAGGAAAGAATGAATACACAAACGCATACAAATATGCCAAAAAGGTAATTACGGAAGGTAATTATCCGCTGGCCTCCGATTATCGCCACATCTTCCTGGCAGACAATGAAACTTGTTCCGAAATCATCTGGCCCTTGGTGCAGGATGCAGACTATGCGCAAGGCAGCGCAGGTACTAACTTCTTGATTAAGGCGTTGATGAATGGAGATATGGGCAACTATATCCGGATAGGTGTGAACGGCACCTGGGGCAATGCCCGCGTAAAGACACAGCTGGTGGACATGTTCGAAGAAGCAGACCAGACTTTTGTGGCAGACGACATCTGGGGGAACGGCAAGAAAGACAAGCGTGCCCAATTCTTCTCTATCGGCCACACCAAGGAAACGTGGGTAGAAGGCAAGGAATTCCAGAGCGACTTTAATAACGGCTACGCCTGCATCAAGTGGAGAAACGTGCGCAAAGATGGCAGCGAACTGGAACCGGGCGGCACGAAGTATTCCTCTGTCGATTATCCGATATTCCGTACGGCAGATGCTTACTTGATGGCGGCTGAGGCTATTCTGCGCGGTGCCGAAGGCGGTTCGCGTACTGAAGCGTTGGAGTATGTGAATGAAATCAGAGACCGTGCCTACTTGTCCGGCAAATACGGTAATGGCGTATCGGGACGCATCAGCGACAGCCGGTTGAATCTTGATTTCCTTTTGGATGAACGTGCCCGCGAGTTGCACATGGAGCTGGTTCGCCGCACGGACCTGATTCGTTTTGGTAAGTTCACCAAGGGATATAACTGGGACTGGAAAGGTAGTGACAATGGCGTGGCAGGTTCTTACATGGGTAAGGATGTGGACGACAAATACAACCTCTTCCCCATTCCGCAGGACGAGTTTACCACCAATCCTAATTTGACACAAAATCCTGATTTCTTGAACTGAAGAGCTTTATTATCCTATGAATTTTAGATTGAAACGAACCGTTTTTTCTACCATTCTTTTTGCCGCATCGGCTGTGCATACATCGTCGTATGCACAAGCCACGCGCGAAGAAATCTTCGATAACATTGCCGTTACCGGAGGAGTGTATTATGCCTATCCGGCACCGGGTGTACAGACCAAGGCACCGGAGGGTTACGAGCCTTTCTATATCAGTCACTTCGGACGTCATGGCTCGCGCTGGCTGATTTCTGACGAGGAGTATATCCGTGTGATGGAAGTGTTTGAAAAGGCACATCAGGCAGGTAAACTTACTCCGCTGGGCGAAGATGTGCGCAAGCGGTTGGCTATTGTCTGGGCAGATGCCGAAGGACGCGGTGGAGACTTGAGCCCAGTGGGCGTGGATCAGCAGCGCGGTATTGCCGAACGTATGTATCAGGCATTTCCCGAAGTCTTTAAAGGTGCGCCGGAGATGTCGGCATGTGCTACACTCGTAATACGTTGCGTACTCAGTATGGATGCCTTCTGCGAACGTCTGAAGGAATTCAATCCCCAGCTGAAGATTGAGCGTGAATCCAGCAACAAATACATGCCTTACTTGAACTTTCATACGCAGGAAGCCATGAAGTTCACTTCGCACAAGGGCCCTTGGTACGAGGAGTTCCGCAAATTCGAGAAGAGCCATGTTCGTCCCGAACGTCTGATGAACTCACTTTTCTCCGATAAAGAGTTTGTCCATAAACGTGTGAATCCGGAGGAACTGATGCGCGGTCTTTATGCGATAGCCTCGGACATGCAGGACGTGGAGCAGGAAGTATCGTTCTATGATATTTTTGAGAAGCAGGAGTTGTTCGACATCTGGCAGATACACAACTACAAGAACTACGTGTGCGACGGTCCCTCGCCCATGACCAACGGACTGATGGTGGCAAACGCCAAACCGACTCTGGAGAACATCATTGACGCTGCCGACGAGGCTATTGCTTCGGGTAGAAACTCGGCTACTTTCCGCTTTGCACATGATGGAAACATTATCCCCCTGGCAGGATTGATGAAGTTGGAGAACTGCTATAACGAGGAGGCCGACCCCGATAAGTTCTATCAGGCGTGGTGCAACTACAAGGTTGCGCCGATGGCAGGAAATATACAGCTGGTGTTCTTCCGCAAGAAAGGCTCGCCGGAAGATGTGATTGTAAAACTGTTGCTGCACGAGCATGAAGTAAGTATCCCGGTGAAGACGGATATGGCTCCTTTCTATCACTGGCAAGATGTGAGAGCTTTTTATAAAGGAATTGTAGACAGCCTGCCCGACAGACCGTAACATATTCTTCATACTCCATACCGATTGCACGGTTTACGTTCGATTTTCTTTCCACAAGGGGAGCAAAAAACGGCGTAATCCGTGCAATTTGTGTCTTGTTCCTTCTCTTGTTCCTATTTTTTCCGTACTTTCGTATCAACTTAAAGAAGTAACGATATGAAGATACGTGTAGGTTTCGGCTTTGATGTCCACCAACTGGTGGCAGGGCGCGAGCTTTGGCTGGGCGGTATCCGCCTGGAACATGAAAAGGGATTGTTGGGGCACTCGGATGCAGACGTGCTCATCCATACTATCTGTGACGCATTGCTGGGAGCGGCGAATATGCGCGACATCGGCTATCATTTTCCCGATACTGCCGGTGAGTTCAAGAATATAGACAGCAAGATTCTGTTAAAGAAAACAATAGAACTGATAGCTGCTAAAGGCTATTTGGTGGGTAATATTGATGCTACCATCTGCGCTGAGCGGCCTAAGTTGAAGTCCTATATTCCCGAAATGCAACGTACGCTTGCCGCGGTGATGGGAATAGACGAGGATGACATCTCCATCAAGGCCACCACCACGGAGAAACTCGGCTTTACGGGCAGGGAGGAAGGTATATCCGCCTATGCCACTGTATTGATAGTGAAGGAATGACATGAAATAATATCAACTCAATTTAATCATCCACTTATATGAAGAGAATCTCCTTGACCTTTTGTCTTGCACTCTTGTCCTTCTTGTTCTGCCCGGCACAAGTATCGCCTTTGCAGTTCGACAAGAACGGAGAGTTTAAAATCGTCCAGTTTACGGACGTCCACTTCAAGTATCGCAATCCGGCTTCGGACATCGCTTTGAAGCGTATCGGTGAAGTGCTTGATGCCGAGCGTCCCGATCTGGTAGTCTTTACCGGTGATGTAGTCTATGCCGCACCTGCCGATACAGCCATGCGTAAGGTGCTTTCCTATGCTGCAGACCGTAAGATTCCTTTTGTCGTAACCTTTGGCAACCACGACAACGAGCAGGGAAAGACACGTGCCGAACTCTATGACGTCATCCGCTCCATCCCCTTCAATATTCAGCCCGACCGTGGCGGAGTGGAATCGCCCGACTGTGTCCTCACCCTGAAGTCCTCGGACGGCAAGAAGGATGCAGCCCTGCTTTACTGTCTGGATTCCCATTCCTACTCCAAACTGCCCGACGTAAAGGGATACGACTGGCTCACTTTCGACCAGGTGAACTGGTACCGTCGGCAGAGTGCCGCTTATAAAGCAAAGAACGGCGGACAACCTTTGCCTGCACTGGCATTCTTCCACATTCCTTTGCCGGAATATAACGAGGCCGCTTCCGACGAGAACGCCATACTGATAGGTACCCGCATGGAAAAGGCGTGTGCCCCGGTACTGAATACGGGCATGTTCACTGCCATGAAAGAGGCCGGTGACGTAATGGGGATGTTCGTCGGACACGATCATGACAACGATTATGCCGTAATGTGGAAGGGTATTCTGCTGGCTTACGGCCGTTTCACCGGTGGAAATACCGAGTACAACCACCTTCCCAACGGTGCACGTGTCATTGTGATGAAGGAAGGCGCCCGTACTTTCACTACCTGGATTCGTCTGAAAGGTGGCGAAATCGTTGATAAGACGGTCTACCCCGACAGCTATGTGAAGGACGACTGGCGTAAGCGCCCGTTGGTGACGGAATAGGTCTGCCCCGCGAGGGTGGTTTCCTGATAGCCCGAAGTCTATGCCCCTTCGCTGCAAGCATTACTCTTCTTACTGTACGAGATGCCCATCTCATACTGCATGAGATGTACATCTCGAACAGTGTGAGATGGGCATCTCGTGCAGTAAGAGCAATAGCCCTCCTTCTTTTCACCTCCGGTGTTCTCTTTCCTCCCCTCTATTCTTTCTGTCCGGATGTGGCAGCCTTACCGTCATTCACCTTTGGCTTTATTCATTTTGATGCAAACAGTTGCCGTGTCGGCTGATTTTATTAATTTTGCCGGAAGAAAAAAGAATGCCTTATGGACAGGATAAGAACCGGATTAGCCGCTTACGGAATGTCGGGACGTGTTTTTCATGCTCCCTTCATCTCCGTCAGCCCCCATTTTGAATTGACTGCCATTACGGAGCGCAGCAAGGAACTCTCCCGCGGGAAGTATCCCGACGCATGTATTGTGAGGAGCTTTGATGCGCTTATCGGACTGGAAGGGCTGGATTTGGTTGTTATCAACACACCGGACGGCACCCATTATGAATATGCCCGCCGTGCCCTCGAAGCAGGCAAGCATGTGATTGTGGAAAAACCTTTCACCACTACTGTAGCGGAAGCAGAGGAACTTGTGGCGCTTGCCGCGAGCCGGGGGCTGACCCTGAGCGTTTACCAGAACCGGCGATGGGATGGCGATTTCTTGACAGTCAGTCAAATACTGTCCGAAGGCTTGCTGGGGCATCTGGTGGAGTTTGAATCTACCTTTCCCCGTTACCGTAATTTCGTCAGGCCGGATACTTGGAAGGAGACCGGAAAGGATGGCGGTGGACTGACCTATAACCTGGGTGCTCACGTCATAGACCAGGCTGTGCAACTCTTCGGGATGCCCGAAGCTGTTTTCGCGGATATTGCCACGTTGCGCAAGGACGGCAAGGTGGACGATTATTTCATTATCCATTTGTTGCGTCCCTCGAAAGCGCCCGAAGTGAGGATAACACTGAAGTCCAGTTATCTGATGTGCGCGAACGAACCCCGTTTCGTTCTTCATGGCAGGGAAGGGTCTTACGTGAAGTATGGTCTCGACCCTCAGGAAGCGGCCTTGACCGAGGGGCTGCTGCCCGGCACTCCACACTGGGGCGAGGAAGACAAATCTTTCTGGGGACTGCTTCATACCGAAAGGGACGGCAAAGTCGTGCGTGAACCGTATCCGAGCCTTCCCGGTGATTATGCAGCCTTTTACGACAATATCTATCAGCATATCCGTTGCGGCAAACCGTTGCAGAGCGACGCCCGGGAGGTGGTCGGAGTCATCCGACTGATAGAGGCAGCCTGGGAGAGCAGCCGTATGCGGCGTGTGGTTCGTATCTGAGAAAGCCCTTTACTTGGCAGCGCCTTGCAGCTTGACATGGGTCAGCCGGGTATATTTGGTGCTTCCTATTAAATAGGTACGTGCTATGCGTGCCGATGCTATTGCCATGATTTCCCCTGTTTGGTAGGCGTGTTCCACGGCGGGCAGCCGGCATGATTTCCGGCTTGCCGTGCGTGCGTTTATCCGGATGCTGACGAAGTTGCCGACAGAGTCTCTCAGTTTCAACACTTGGCACACGTAGAAATACGGAGTGGTTCCTTTGAGTTGTGTCTTGTACGGATTGTCCTCCAGTCGTACGCTGAGCACGGTCAGTGTCAGGTTCTTCACTTTCTCCCCTTCCTTTCCCAGAAAATGTCCACCGGTGGTCTGGTACGTCTTTCTCCGTTGTATGTCGAGGTAAACCGAATGGTAAATCTTGGCAATCTGTACAAAACGTTCCTGCTTGGGGATGCGTGGTTGAAACTTGAAAGCTATCCACGCAAGGTAGGCGGGATCTATACGGAGGATTTCGTGCAGGAAGTGCCCACGGTATTTTCCTATGGGGATGATGTCGTCTCCTTTGCTCTGCATTCTTTTGGCGTTGTATTCCACAAGCAGCAGGCTGCGCGGCGAGTAGAAGCATAACGTGCTTGCCATCCGCAGCGTTTCGTGAATGTCGGTAGAAAGGTCGCAAATGTAGAAGATGGATTGTCTTTCGGGCAGTGGAGAGTAAACCCATAAAGTATATTGGGGATGTTCCGGCCGGGGCAGTACGACAAGATAAGCGCCCGCTTCCTTGTAAGGGGCTCTCCCTTGATTGTATGCATTCAACTTACTATACAGTAAGTCTTGTTCAGTCTGCGGTATACCGGGTATGATTGGATTTGCCATAGCTCGGAATAATTTATTTCAAATATACCTTTTTGGAATGAAAAAAGCAAGGGGAAGCCAAAAAATATCATAAATGTGTGTTGGTTATTTCCATGCGGCCTTGTTCTGTACCTGCCCTTTCACCATGTTGTTAGGAAAACTTACTTTTTCGAGTAAAGAGTGTTTCATTCAGTAATATTTTCTATATTTGCATTTCAATCTTTCCATTGTTTTTTATAAATGTTGGCTAATGTTTTGTGACGGTATTGCATAACCTTAAATGAAAACCTGATGGTACACTTATATAGATATATCATTTTAATAATCTGTCTTTGCACTACCCAAATGGTTTCCGCATACGGATTGAGATTTCGTGGCGCGGCCAGCCCTATCGATGAAAGAACATCCTATGACGTGTTTGCCCACAGTTCTCCCTCTTTCAAGGACTACTTCGACTTGGAGTTCAACATGGCCCTGTATTCTACCGAGAGTGTCGGCTATGTATTGCGGGTTAAAGGAGCCGACGAAGGACAGATTTTCAATCTTTTCTTTGATTTTCGTGGCGATGACATCTTGTTCCGTCTGAACCAGGAGGGGAAGTGTGTGTTGATAGCCTTGCCTGTCAGTAAGGCGGAGGCGATGAAATCCCATTGGTTCAAGGTAAAGATAGCTTTCAACCTGAAGCAGGATGAGATTACTCTCAAAATTCACAATCAAGAAAAGGTATGCAAAGGTGTGCTGCTCTCTGATGAGTTCAGTCCGAAAATAGTGTTCGGTAAGAGCGATCACATCATTGACGTTCCGGAGATAGCTATTGATAAGGTGGCTGTGAATGCCGATCGTACTTACACATTTCCCTTGGATGAGGCGGACGGAGAATCGGTCTGCAACCGGGAAGGTATTCTTTATGGAAAGGTGGAGAATCCGATATGGTTGATTAACGAGGCCTGCCACTGGAGGAAAGAGGGGGGCTTTGCATCGGCATCGGAAGCAGGCTCTTGCTACAATGCCGACCGAAACGAGATTTATTATTTTAACCGTGATTCGTTGTTCGTCTACAATATGGAGACGGGAAGCACTTCTGCCAAGGCTTTTGCCGAACGGTGCCCCGTGAAGCTGTTTCTTGCCGGCAGTTTCTTCGATAGTGGCAGTGAAAGGCTCTATGCCTACGAGGTGTATGCCGAGAATGGAGAAACGGAGCCTATGATAGCGAGTTTGGATTTGCAGACGTTGAGCTGGAGGGTGGAGAGCTACAGTCGGCTGGACATGCAATTGCATCATCACTGCTCCTATTATGATGCAGTTCGCAAACGTTACACCATCTTCGGCGGCTTCGGCAATATGTACTACAGCAATAAGTTCTATATGTTCAATGCGGAGGAGGGACGTTGGGAAACGCAGGGTTCTCTGTCCGGCGATTTTCTTTGTCCGCGCTATTTCTCTTCGGCCGGTTATCTGGACCGTAATCATTCTGTCTATGTTTTCGGCGGTATGGGCAATGAATCGGGCGACCAGGTGGTAGGCCGTCGCTATTTTCACGACCTTTATAAAGTGGATTTGCAAGAAATGCGTGTGCAGAAACTTTGGGACATTTCAGAAGGACAACCTAATGTGGTTCCGGTGCAGGATATGGTTATACTGAATGACTCTTGTTTCTATGTTTTGCGTTATCCCGAAAGTGTGTCCAACTCGTTTTTGCATCTCTACCGTTTTTCTGTAGAAGACGGCAGTTTTCATATATTGGGTGATTCCATTTCCATTTACTCCGATAAAATTACCACGAACGCTCGTCTTTATTACAACGAGCGCCAAAGCAGGCTTTTTGTGACCGTGCAGGAAACAAGCGACGACGTGTCTTCCAGATTTTCCGTCTATTCTCTGCTCTTCCCGCCGGTTTCTCTTGACAAATATACTGCACATAACGGTGGAGGAAATGTTTCACATGCGTGGCTTGTACTGGTAGCCGCGGTTGTGGCTGTAGCTGGCGGCAGCGTATGGATGTACAAGTGGCGTCGAAACTCCGGCAAGGGCGAGGATAGCGAAACCGCGAGAGGCGACAAGGAGCAACTTCCTGATGCTTCTGATGCAAAGGTAGAGAAGATGGCGGCAGATACGGGAGTTGCCAATTCGGTGTATTTGTTCGGTGATTTTTCTGTTTTCGACCGGAACGGACGCAATATTTCTTATATGTTTTCCTTGCGTATCAAGCAGATATTCTGTCTCATTTTGCGTTATAGCGATGCCGACGGAATTTCTTCCAAGCAACTGAGCGATTTGATATGGCCCGACAAGCCAAAGGACAAAGTGAAAAACTCGCGTGGAGTAGCCATCAATCACCTGCGCAAAATTCTAAAAGAATTGGATGGCATAGAACTGGTTTACGAAAAAGGATGTTTCCGCTTCACGCTGTCCTCCGGTTTTTATTGCGACTACTTGCGCTTTATGGCGATAGTTGCCGAAAACCGGATAGAGGAATGCCGGCAAGAGTTTTTGCATATCGTAGGGCGTGGCAAGTTTGTAGGTTTTATGGACGGTCCGTTGTTCGACGGTTTCAAGCAAGATGTGGAGTGCCGTTTGGAGGTGTTTGTCTTGCAACTGATGAAGAAGGCTTTCGAGGCACAGGATTATTCGGAAGCTGTGAGCTTGGCCGAAGCGGAATTCAATATCGACCCGGTGAACGAGACGGCTTTGTACTGTTGCATCAAGTCACTTTTCATGCTCAAGCATGAGAATGCCGCTATTGGCACTTACCAGAGATTCGTGGCGGAATACAAAAAATACACGGGGGAGGATTATCCTCATCCTTTCAGTCTTTACTGGAGTTAGTTTCCCGGCACGTTGCATCCGGTGCTTCCAGTCTTTTCTCTTTTTGTTCTTCGGTCTGCCTCTTTCAGCTTGTCCGATAACTCTTGTCATGTTACATCTATGGCTGATAACTGTTTGCAAAGCAAAAAACTTTTGACTTCAGTTGCATATTCAGGGTACCTCAGTTGTATACTTGGGGTGCCTTAGTCATATACAGAGATAGGACTATTATGAGACTTTTGATAATCAATTCTTTAAGAATTAAGGCTCCGGCATTGATAAAAGGAGACAAATGGACTGTTGGAAATGGGAATTTGGTAGAGCGTGCGATAATTGCTTGACTTGCGTTGCCCATTTCAAAACAAGAAGAGCCGAATGAATCCTTTTCTTTCCTTTCTTTTATGGGTTAAAATGGCCCGGATTAATGCTTTTTTTATCCCATTATACTCAAATTAACCCTAAAATTAACCCATAAGAAATCAAATTTGTAGTCGAAGGGGCGGTTTATAATGCCCTGAGGCTGATGTGGTCGATTGGCATCGGCTCCTTTGTTGTATTAACTTCTAATAATAATTAAACTATGAAACAGGCAAAAAAACTGAAAGTCTTCGGACTAATGACCATGCTTATAAGTATGGTGTTCATGGTAAGCTCCTGCTCGGATGACGATACGGACGGAGGGGGGGTATCTTATGGCAAGGTGACGGGCGTTGTCACTGACGATTTATCTTCTCCCCTTGAAGGGGTAACGGTTCAGGTCGATGGTTCCGGTATAACGGCTACACCGGACGGTCCGCGGGCCACGACAAATTCACAGGGTGTATATACACTCGAAAACATTTCAATAGGTACACATATAATTACATTTACGAAAGCCGATTATCAGACGGTAAGTGTTACCGTCGTAGCTGGAAAATTCAATGAAGAACAAGTAGCCGAAGTCAGTCCTAAGATGGAGTATGCAGCTGCAAAAATCAAAGGAAAAGTGACCGATGCAGGAAAGGGTAGTGCTCCGTTGGAAGGAGTGACAGTCAGCATCAGCTCCACGCAGACTACCACCACCGGAAGCGACGGTACGTTTGAAATCGGCAACTTGCCACTGGCCGACTATACCGTTACCTTCACGAAAGAGGGTTATGCTTCTATCGTGAAGAAAGTGGTTATGGCCGACTTTACGGATGGCATTGCTACTACAGACGTGCGCATGGGGGGAACGGAAATCCTGCGCGGACTGACCATCGACGACTTGAAAGCTGCCGAAAAATGGTATTATAACGAATACCGCGGTGGACGAAACGCCGAAAGCTATCCCCACTGGGACTGGGCTTGCAACTACATGTGTACGATGGACTTCCGTGGCGACTGGGAAGAGCAGAACGAAGGTACCACTCTCCGTATCCGCAACAATGAGGCCGACCGTAGCAATCCGGCAGATATGGAAGTGTTCGATTCATTTGTCTTCGGTAGCAAGCTCATTACACCCGACAACTACATTATGACACTCCAAATCCGTACGCACAATGCTGATGACGCTGCTCCGGCTTACTATGGTGTGCAGGTGGTAGACTTGTCTGAGGCCGATCCGAAAGCCAAGATGATTGGCGATGTCAGAACCTATGCTTCCGGTGATTACGGTTCAGTCCCGGTAGACCTGAGCGAATACATCGGTAAGGAAATCATCATCGCCATCGGTACTTTCCGCGCCCAGACAGGCGACTATTGGAAACAGCTGGTATTGCGCCGCATCTCGTTTGCCACAGAGGTGGTTAAAGGCTGGGGCTGGTTGCCGGGTACCGAAATAGCAAAGCTGGAAGGTTGGAAGATGACGCACGAGATGGTACGCTCCACCATGCCGCATATCAAGTCGCAGTTTACCGGTATCAATCCCATTGAAGGAAACCGCGATAACTATGTGGACGCTTATCGTGCTTGGCGCGAGGTAGACCACGTATGTGCCGAGTGGTCGTATATGCCGTTGACCAAAGACCCCGAAGTATTCCCTTCCGAGGGTTATCTGATTAAGACACGCGGTGGAAACGCTGTAAGCACTACCGTGCCCGAATCTTACTTCTATGCCAAGTTTTCCATTGCTTCCGGACGCAACAAGCTGACGCTGAAGACGCGTAACTTCAGCGCCACCAACGCCACCTTCTTCAAGGTGACAGCCATTCGTATGGACGGAACTGTTACCCACTTGGCACCTGTCTCTAATACAGCTCGGTTTGCCGAAGCGGCTGCCGACGGTTGCTGGAAGTTTATCCACGAGGCCGGAGGAAAGGGCGATTCGGAAGGATATGCCGATTTCGTTTACGATTTGTCTCAGTTCAACGGAGAAGACGTGATGTTGACCATCGGCATCTTTAAGGGCGAAGCGAATGACGATGAGAACAAGCTGGTGATGCGTGGCATAACAATGGAATAACAAACTACTGATATTTAATTATTCTTGAAGCTTTCCCCTCATTTCTTTCCGCATCTTATGGAAGAAGGAGGAGGGAAGGCTGAGGAAACTAATAGTATGTATGAACAGAATGAAAAAATTATTTACTTTACTGACTTTGCTTTTATGGACGTTAGTGGCTTGCAGCAACGATTCGGCCGCTGATGAAAAGCCGGGTAGTGGGGAGACGGATATTCCTGCGGGTAATCTTCCTATGCAGAACGTGGCGCGTGCCATAGAGCTGATTGACAATGCCGTGGAGTGCTATTTCAGGGGTACGGGCATGGCTATGTCACGTTATTACAATCCTTATACCGGCAATCGTTCCAGCGAGTTGGGCAGTGTGTGGATGTACACCAGTTCCATTGAGGCTGTAAACGCTGCGATGAAAGCCATGAAGACCGGACAGGCAAAGGGAGAAACGGCTCTTTATGATTCTCACTTTAATCGTTACAAGGAACTTCTGACTCAACTTTATGATAATTTGGAGTATTATGCAGGTACTTTCACGCTGACCTCTTATACGCAGACCAAGCAGTGGACGGTATACGGCGTAGACCGTGGTTCCGATAAAGGAGCTGCTCAGGTGGAAGGCGTACTCAATGTTTACGACGACCAGATGTGGCTGATACGCGAACTGCTGGAATCCTATCACATCACCGGTGAGCAGCGCTACCTGGATAAGGCGGAATACCTGGCAGAGTATGTGCTCGATGGCTGGGACTGCACGCTCGACGAGCAGGGCAGACAGCTGGGAGGCATCACCTGGGGCCCCGGTTATCTCTCCAAGCACTCTTGCAGCAATGGCCCTATGGTCAGCCCGCTGGTATGGCTACACGAGATTTATAAAGGAAAGTCCGATGAAGTAACCTACGGCTACGTGGATACGGACAACAGCCGCAAGCTGCGTACAGAGAAGAAGGCCGATTACTACCTGAACTTTGCCAAGGCCATTTACGACTGGCAGAAAGCACATCTGTTGCGCCCTGATGGCGTGTACGACGATATGATGGGTGGAGCTGAATCGCCTGAGATAGAATATGTCACCATTGACGGTCTACGCTATCGGAAAGGCACCAAGCTGCGCGACCGCGTAGGTCCCGCCATCACTTACAACAGCGGTACGATGCTTTCCGGTGCAGCCGACCTCTATCGGGCAACCAGCGATGCCGCTTACCGCACGGACTTGGCTGCATTGACCGACAAGAGCTTTGCCTATTTTGCCAAGGAGGACGCCTCCAAGCCGGGGTGCTACGCCTTCGACATCAGCGGCTTCCGCAACTGGTTCAATGGCGTGCTGATGCGCGGATATGTGGATGCCTCTGCGGCGCACACCGCTGCATCGGGCTGTATCGCGGCTTTCCAGCACAACTTGGATTATGCCTACGATAACTACCTCTACAAACAGATGCTTCCTACCAATTTGCTGGTGGGCTGGAACAAAGCCGAGAAGAGCAAGAACAATGTGGAAGCAATGTTCACTTTTGCTTTTGCAGCCGAGTATGCAGTGTTGGCGAATTATGAATGGAGCAAAAATTAATTTAAAAAATAATGGACTATGAAAGATTTTAGCAAGATGCGACAAGGACTGGCTTGCGTGGTGATGGCATTGCTTATGATGCTGATTCCGACAGGCGTTTTCGCACAGAACTCTATTTCCGTTTCGGGAGTAGTGATAGACGATACCAACGAGCCGGTTATCGGAGCGGCCGTTATGGTGAAAGGCACCACTGTCGGTGTGATTACCGACATTGATGGCCGTTACACCATCAACGCTCCTGCCGATGGTGTCCTCAGCTTCTCCTACGTGGGATTGAAAAGCAAGGAAGAGAAAGTGAACGGACGTACCACCATTAACGTTGTGATGCACACCGACTCCCAGATGATAGATGAGGTGGTGGTTATCGGTTACGGTACGCAACGCCGTGGTTCGGTAACGGGTGCCGTTGCCGGCGTAAAGGGTAAGGATATGATTCAGACCAAGAACGAAAACCCACAGAATATGTTGACTGGACGTGTGGCAGGTCTTCGTGTATGGCAGAAGAGTTCCGAACCCGGTACGTTCAATAACAGTTTCGATGTGCGTGGTATGGGTACGCCGCTGGTGGTTATCGACGGTATTCCCCGCAGTGTGGAAGAGTTCCAACGCTTGAATGCTCAGGACATCGAGGACATCTCCGTATTGAAAGATGCCTCTGCTGCCATCTACGGTGTGCGTGCCGCCAACGGTGTGGTACTGGTGACCACCAAGAAGGGAGCGGCCGGCAAGACCGAATTCTCTTACAACGGTTCTTACACCTTCCAGCAACCCTCGCGTATGCCTGAGTTGTGTAATCCTTTTGAATCAATGACGCTCTTCAACGAAATGTCTATGAACAACATCAACGGTGGTTCGTGGGTATTCGGCGAAGATGCCTTCGAGGCATACCGCAACGGCACACGTCGTACGACGGACTGGAACGACCTGATTATCTCCAACGTGGCTCCTCAGACACAACACGACATCAGCATCTCCGGTGGTACCGAAAAGACGAAGTTCTACATCAGCATGGGGTACTTCTATCAGGAAGGCATCTTCCGTTCCGGCGACTTGAATTACAACAAGTTCAACTTGCGTTCCAATATCTCCACCGAGATTACCAAGGGGATAAAGTTCGAACTGGGTGTGAGCGCTGTTTCCGACGAACGTAATACGCCTTTCTCAAGTGCGCAGGACATCATTCGCAACTACTGGCGTCAGGGTGTACTCTATCCTGCGTTCGCCGACCTCGAAGGAACGATGTTGAACTACAACGGTCTGGATATGGAACAGAACACCGTGGCTATGATGACGTCCGATGTATCCGGTTACAAGAAGTATAAACAGAAATATTTCCAGTCTTCGGCTACCGTATCAGTAGACTTCGGTGAATATACACCGATATTGAAAGGCTTGACTGCCAAGGCTATGTTCAGCTACGACTACCGTGCCGACAACAACGAGGCTTTCCGCAAAGAGTACTATCAGTATGCTTACGACGAGCAGACCGGTGCTTACAACCAGAAGGTCTACAACGAAAGTTCGCCCAGCAATATGCGTCGCGAGTTTTATGACAAGTCTCAGATGCTGGGGCAGTTTACCGTGAACTACAACCGCACTTTCAACGATGTTCACCACGTAGGCGGTGTAGTTGGTTGGGAAGTCCAGAAGCGCAACGGTGATAACTTCTACGCCATTCGCGACTTGGCATTCTCTATGCCTTATCTGCTGGCGGGAGTGACCGAAGGTCAGATTGGTGCTATGCAGACAGGTGGTGGCGACCTCTACGAACAAGCCAACGAAGCCTTGATAGGTCGTGTCAACTACTCGTTTGCCGACCGCTACCTGCTGGAAGCACAGTTCCGTTACGACGGTTCCAGCAAGTTTGCCAAAGGACATCAATGGGGTTTCTTCCCCTCCGTATCGGCAGGTTGGAGAATTTCCGAAGAACCTTTCTTCAAGAGTATCGATGCTCTGAAATTTGTCAATCAGTTGAAGTTGCGTGCCAGCTATGGTGTACTTGGTGATGACGGTGACTTGAATTACGACTGGGCGATGGGATATACCTATCCTGCGACAAGTTCCAATATGGCTAATGGTGACTATGCTTCTTACTCACCGGGTTATGTCTTCGGCGGCAAATTTATCAGTGCGGCCAGTCCGATGGCGCTGCCCAATGAGGACATCACGTGGTTCAAGTCCAAGACGTTCGATATCGGTTTCGACTTTGAGGCTTGGAACGGTATGCTGGGTGTTTCATTCGACTACTTCAACCGTTTGCGTACCGGTCGTTTTGCCCGTCGTTCCGGTGCCTTGCCTACCGTGGTTGGTGCCACTGCTCCGCGCGAGAATCTGGACAGCGACCGTCAGTTCGGTATGGAATTGGAATTGACACACCGTCATAAGATTGGTCAGGTGGCCTACAACCTGAAAGGTATTGCTACCGTTACCCGTCAGAAGTACCTGACTGCTTCGGAGAAGGGACCTTGGGCGAACTCCTACGACCGCTGGCGCAACGATAACCTGACACACCGTTACCAAGGTGTGCAGTTTGGATATACTTCTGCCGGACGTTATACCAGCTGGAACGATATCTGGAGCTATAATGCTTTCAAGGAACGCGACATTCTGCCGGGCGATTATAAATATGAAGACTGGAACGGTGACGGCGAAATCAACGGCCAAGACGAACACCCGTTTGCCTTCGACCAGACTCCGTGGTTGCAATTCAGTTTGAATGCCGGTCTGCAATGGAAGAACTTCGACTTCAATATGTTGTTGCAAGGTTCTGCACTGGGCTCTATGGAATACAAGGAACCGCTGCACGAAATCTGGGGTAAGAACGGTGGTGGCGCATTGACTCAATTCCTCGACCGCTGGCATCCGCTGGATCCGAAAGCCGATCCATACGATCCTGCTACGGTTTGGACTTCCGGTCACTACGCTTACACAGGCCGCTGGGCAAAAAACAATTCAGCCTTCAACCGCGTAAGCACTGCTTACCTCCGCTTGAAGAGCATCGAACTGGGTTACACTTTCCCGAAATTGAAACAGATTCCCAATGCCAGCCTGCGCGTCTATGCCAATGCTTACAACCTGCTCACTTTCACAGGTGTGAAGTTTGTAGACCCTGAACATCCCGATGATGACCTGGGCCGTATGTATCCGTTGAACAAGACCTATACACTGGGCGTTTCGCTCTCATTCTAAATAACCAATGATATAAATCTAAAAAGAACAATAAATATGAAACATAAACTGATATCCGCGATGTTGTGTATGACCCTCGCCACTTCCTGTGTCGATATGGACATTGCACCCAAGAATATCGTGACTTCCGAGTCGTTGCTTTCCAATGAATCGGGAATGGACATCTATATGGCACGTATGTATAGCAATATGCCGTGGGAAGACTTTAAATATATGGCTCAATGGGGATTGAATTTCAGCGGCTGGCTGAATGCTATCGGTATCGAGGGCACCGGCGAAGCTATGAACCGCGATGGTATCTGCCGTGCGTTTACCGGTGAAGACAATGCTTATTGGGGAAGAGCTTTTGAATTGTTGCGCGACGCCAACTACCTGATTGAGAACCTGCCGAAGTACCAAGGTTCCTACGCCGAGATTGCCTACAATCACTATTTGGGTGAAGCTTATTACGTGCGTGCCACGGTCTTCTACGCCATGGCTCGTCGTTTCGGTGGTATCCCTTTGGTGACAAAGGTCATCCAGTACCCCGGGGACGGTAATCTGGAAGTGCCCCGTGCCAGTGAGGAAGAAACTTGGGACCGGATTCTGGAAGATTATGACAAGGCCATCGAACTGATGATGGCTACCAGCCCCAAGAGCGGTTACAGCAACAAGTATGTAGCGTTGGCTTTCAAATCCGAAGCAATGCTCTATGCAGGTAGCGTGGCTAAGTACAACGAAACAGTAACCGGCCGTCTGACCGGTCTGGGTGCCAAGACCGGCGTGCGTGTCATCGGATTTGATGAAGGCCGTTGGCAAGAGGCTTCCAAGAAATACTTTGCCGAGGCTTATAAGGCTGCTTCCGAAGTAATCAAGAGTGGTGTGTACTCACTTTACAAGAAGAAATGGGCTGCCAACGACCCGGAAGCACAATACCAGAATATGGTGGATATGTTCTCCGATCTTAACGGTAATCCGGAGAATATCTATGTAAAGGAATACGTCTATCCTACCAGTACCCATGCTTACGACTCTTACAACCTGCCGCGTACTTTCAAGGCTCCGTTGAACTGCGGTGTCTGCCCGACAGCCGACTTTGTAGAGTTGTTCGACGGTTTCGACCGCTATGCCGACGGTACGCTGAAGGTAACAACCGGTAATTCGAACACCGAGGGCAACTATATTATGTATGACGAACCGATGGATTATTACAAGAATGCCGAACCGCGTCTGCGTGCATATGTCATCTTCCCCGGTGATATGTTCAAAGGCAAGGAGATTGAGATTTATGCCGGTGTTTACACAGGTTCTGCACCGATCAAACCGCTCTTTAATGATTATTCGTATGGCTCGGCTACTGTTAAGTACAACCACCTGAGTGCTTATACTGAAAAGCCCAAGACGCTCTATCTGAGTACCGGTGCTAACGACCAGCAGGAAATCGTGACGTTGGCGAATGGCTCTACAATGACGGCTGCCGGTGAAAACGGTCCTTTCTATAATGATGGCGGTAGCGCAATGACCGGTCTGTTGTCTCGTAAATGGTTGAATCCCGACCCTGCATTCGTGCCCCGCGAAGGTAACAGTGCACAGCCTTTCATCTTGATGCGTTATGCCGAAGTATTGTTGAACGCTGCTGAGGCTGCTGTGGAACTCTCGCTGGCAGGTGCTTCCTCACCGGACGGTACCGATATGTTGGGCGTGGCTACGCAGGCAGTCAACGACATTCGCGAACGTGCCGGTGCCAAGTTGCTGGCTTCTTCACTGAACGGTACGGTAAACAGCCGTGACATCGTTCGCAAGGAGCGCCGTAAAGAGTTGGCGTTTGAAAACAAGATCAAGTGGGATTTACGCCGCTGGCGTGTAAACCACTATGAAGGTCGCGACGGATTCTGGGGCGAACAATGCGACAAGGACCGTTTCAGCAATACGACTCGTTATCGTTTCCGTGGTATCTATCCGTTCTACTCGACAGCTACTGGCAAGTGGTTCTTCGATGTTTGCTTCAACTACACTACGGCAGGTGACAAGGACTTCGGTTATACTCCGTTGGACTATTACTTTGAAATCCCGGGCGGTGAGGTATCGAAGAGTAACGTAATCGATCAGCAGCCTAACCGATAAAAACTAATTAGACAATTAAAAACTTAAAAGTATGAGAAAGACAATATTTTATAGCTTATTCAGCACCCTGTTTCTGTTGACCTCGTGCAGTATGTTTGAAATAGACAACTATGATGAGCCTGCCGAAACGATTTGGGGCGAGGTGGTTGATGAAGCCACAGGCAAGCGTGTACTGACCGATCAGGGCAGTGAGGGTATCCGTGTCCGTCTGACCGAATTGAGCTGGGGCGACAACGTACAGCACAATCCCGACTTCTTCTGCATGATGGACGGTACGTTCCGGAATACAAAGATTTTCAAGGGTGAGTACAACGTCCGTGTCGATGGTCCCTTCATTCCCTTGGTACGTGAAAACACGGACGGTACTTTGCTTTACGACGGTTCCGTCAATACGGAAATCAGTGGTACGACGAAGCTGAAATTTGAAGTACAGCCTTTCCTGAATGTGGAGATTGTGGGTAATCCGCAGGTAAGCAACGGAGTTATCAAGGCACAGGTACGCGTGACTCGCGGTGTGTCAGATGACATCTTCCGTGAGAAAATCCAGCCGATGGGCAACTGGAAGGACGAATACCTGAACGTAACCGATATACAGCTTTTTGTCAGCTATTCAAGCACCGTGGGCTATCGGGCACGTGACGAACGTTGGTCAAGCAGCATCAACTACGACGGCAAGAGCTTTGAGGAGTTGCTGGGCAAGGAAGTTACCATTCAGTCGAACGGTAGTGTACCCTCGGGGCGCAAGGTGTTTATACGCGCAGCTGCACGTATCAACTACGATACGCCTGTGGGTAGTGGTGTTCGCAGATGGAACTACAGCGAACCGATGGAGGTGCTGATTCCTTAATCAGACAAGCTCGTATAGTAGCGTGTGCCGAAAAGACTGGTACAATAGAGTTTTTTAGATGCGTCTAAAAAATGCGATACAGTGTTTTCGACACACACTTTCTGTCTATGTGAAGCCATTGTTGCAGATAATGGCAAGAGCAAGAATCCAAATTTCATAAAAAAACAGAAATTGATATGAAGCAAAAACATCTTTTGATGAGTCTGGCTATCTTGGCAACGGGCATTCCTGCGAGTGCTCAGACCCGGAATAGTGTGAAAACTACTTTTCAAACCTCACGCGAGTGGAAGCCTGCCATCGACAATAGGGCTGATGCCGTGATGGTGTATGGAGTAGGGGGAAATCCCTCGGACAAGTCACGCAAGCTCTCTTTCGAGGAACGTGTGAAATCCTGGAAAGATCGTGGATATACCATTCATTTTATGACCGGCATTGCCTGGGGCGAATACCAGGACTACTTCACCGGACAGTGGGACGGGAAATATCATTTGGACGAGGGACAGGTCACGCAGGCCGGAGACACGATATGGCACGGTCATATGGTGCCCTATATCGTACCATCGGAGAATTTTTTAAGTTATCTGAAAGAGAGACATGTGAAGAGGGTAATCGATGCCGGTGTGGACGCCATCTTCATGGAGGAACCTGAATTCTGGGCAAGAGCCGGTTATAGTGAGTCCTTTAAGAAGGAATGGAAAAACTACTATGGCTTCGACTGGAGACCGCAACATGAGTCTCCGGAAAATACTTACTTGTCGAGCAAACTCAAGTATTACTTGTACTATCGTGCGCTGAATGAAGTCTTCACCTTTGCCAAGGAATATGGTAAAGCAAAGGGATGGACGTGAAGTGCTACGTTCCCACCCACTCGCTGGTGAACTATTCGCAATGGCAGATTGTCAGTCCGGAAGCAAGTCTTGCTTCACTTCCTTGCGTGGACGGTTACATAGCCCAGGTATGGACCGGAACTTCGCGTGAGCCGAATTTCTTTGACGGTCGCAAACGTGAGCGTGTGTTTGAGACTGCCTATCTGGAGTATGGCTCCATGGAGTCGATGACTGCTCCCACCGGTCGTAAGATGTTCTTCCTGACCGACCCTATTGAAGACTGGCCGCGTGACTGGGCAGATTATAAGAAGAATTATCAGGCCACCTTTACGGCACAATTGCTCTATCCCAACATAGCCGATTACGAAGTGATGCCTTGGCCGGAACGTATCTACGAAGGACTATACCGTACAAGTGCCAATAGCGATAAGAAAGAACGCATTCCCCGTTTCTATTCCACACAGATGCAAGTGATGATTAATGCCTTGAACCGTATGCCTCTGACCGATAAGAAACTGACCGGAAGCGAAGGATTCAGCGTACTGATGGCGAATTCCTTGATGTTCCAGCGTTTCCCTACGCACAACGGATATGAAGATCCGCAACTTGCCAACTTCTACGGTCAGGCGTTGCCTTTACTCAAACGGGGCGTGCCCGTCAAGACCGTCCACATTGAGAACCTTGGCTATAAAGAAGCGCTGGCTGACACAAAAGTGTTGCTGATGACTTATGCGAACATGAAACCGCTTGAGTCCGAAGCGCACAGCCGCATTGCCGATTGGGTGAAGAAGGGCGGGGTGCTGATTTACAGTGGGACGGACAACGACCCATTTCAGAATGTAAGAGAATGGTGGAATACCAACGGGCATAACTATGCAACTCCTTCCGCACATCTTTTTGAGCAGATGGGACTCCCTGCCAGACCGGAACAGGGAGAATACAGTTACGGTAAGGGAACCGTATGTATTGTCCGTACCGACCCTAAAGATTATGTCCTGCATGAAGGCGGTGACAAAGATTTTTTGTATCTTGCAGCCCGAATGTACGAGCAGAATGCCAAAGCGGGGAAACTGGAATTCAAAAATAATTTCTATCTGCAAAGGGGGGATTACGACTTGGTTGCTGTGCTTGAAGAGAGCGTGAGCGACGAGCCGTTTACTGTGGAAGGATGTTTGATTGACCTTTTCGACCCTCAATTACCGATATGCACTTCCAAGCGGATAAATCCGGGTGAACAAGCCTTGTTGCTGAATGTGGAGCGCGTGGCCGGTAAGAAGAAGCCTCAGGTTCTGGCTTCGGCAAGTCGGGAAGAACAGGAAGAACGCGGAAAAGGCCGGTACTCCTATGTGGCGAAAAGTCCTGCCGAGACTTCAAACGTATCGCGGGTGCTGTTGCCCCGTTGTCCTAAGAGTGTGACAGTTGACGGCAGAGAAGTATTCGATGCCGAGCGTTGGCATGCAGCAAGCCATACCTATTTGATAGAATTTGAGAATAATCCTGACGGAGTGTCAGTGAAGTTTTGCTGGTAATCTCGGCCCTTTTATTTTTTTAAGTGTAACAACATAAACAATTACTTTATATAACCAATATGAGAAAAAAGCTTTTATACACCTTGTTGGCATCATGCCTTTTTGCATGCAGTGACAAGGGTACGTCTTACGACGTCATAAAGAATGACTTGAGAGCACCTGCCTACCCGCTTGTAACTATCGACCCTTATGCCAGTGCATGGTCTATGAGTGACAACCTTTACGACAGCCCCGTGCGGCATTGGACGGGTAAGGATTTCCCGCTGGTTGGCGTGTTGAAGGTGGACGGTGTTTCCTACCGTTTCATGGGAACCGAGGAATTGGAGATGAATGCCATCGTTCCTACCTCGCAGCAAGGGGACTGGACGGGCCGGTATACCACGGAGAAGCCTGCGGGCGATTGGACTTCTGCCGTTTACGACGATTCCAAATGGAAGTCGGACCGCGGTGCCTTTGGTACTAAAGAAAATGAGCCTACGGCCAAGACTCAATGGGGAACCCGCAATATCTGGGTGCGCCGTACGGTAACTATCGACCATGATTTGGCCGGTATTCCTGTCTATCTGGAATTCTCCAACGATGACGATGCCGTGTTCTATATCAACGGAGTGAAGATATACAGTACCGGAACCACATGCAACAAGAACAAAGTTGTGAAACTTTCCGATGAGGCTTTAGCAGCCTTGAAGCAAGGGGATAACATCATTGCCGCGGAATGTATCAATCCTGTTGGTAACGGCTTGCTCGACTTCGGCCTGCAGATTCCGAAACATCTGGAAACCGTGTTTGGCAAAACTGCCGTGCAGACCTCTGCCGACGTGCAGCCCATGCAGACACACTACGCTTTTACTTGTGGTGATGTCGACCTGAAAGTCACCTTTACGGCACCTCTCTTCATGGAAGACCTGAAGCTGCTGAGCCGTCCCGTGAATTACCTTACTTATAGTGTTGCTGCCCGTGACGGCAAGGAACATGAGGTGGAGGTGTATTTTGAGGCTTCTCCGCGCTGGGCGCTCGACCAACCTTACCAGCAATCAGCAAGCAAGGGATATGAAGCAGACGGACTGCTCTACCTGAAGAGTGGAAGTAAGGAACAGGACATCCTGGCAAAGCAGGGTGATGACCTTCGCATTGACTGGGGATATTTCTACATGGTTGCCGGCAAGGAAAACACTGCATGCAGTGTCGGCAACAGTACCGAACTGCGCAAGAACTTCGTGAACGGAACCATGAACTCAGCTTCGCTCGAGGGAGAGGATAGCAATGGAAACATGGCTTTGGTGCGTAGCTATGGCAAAGTGAAGAATATCACCGACAAGATAATGCTTGGATATGACGACATTTATTCCATCCAATACTTCAGTACAAACTTGCGTCCTTACTGGAACTCGAAAGGCGACCGCACCATCGAGGCGGAAATGCTGGCTGCCTATAATGAGTATGACAAATTGCTGGCACGTTGCTATGCCTTCGATAAGAAGTTGATGGAAGATGCTTCGGCGGCAGGAGGCAAGGAATATGCCGACCTTTGCGCGTTGGCCTACCGTCAGTCCATTGCCGCCCACAAACTGGTGGAAGCCCCCAACGGTGACCTGTTGTGGCTGTCGAAGGAGAACAACAGCAACGGCTGTATCAACACCGTAGACCTGACTTACCCCTCGGCTCCCCTTTATCTGATTTATAATCCTGAACTGGAGAAAGGCATGATGAACGGTATCTTCCATTATAGTGAAAGCGGTAAATGGACCAAGCCCTTCGCTGCCCATGATTTGGGAACTTATCCTCTTGCCAACGGGCAGGTATACGGAGGCGACATGCCGGTGGAAGAGAGTGGAAATATGCTGATTCTTACGGCTGCCATTGCTGCTGTAGAAGGCAATGCCGACTATGCTGCCAAGCATTGGGAAGTTCTCACCACCTGGACCGATTATCTGGTGGAAAAGGGACTCGACCCTGAAAACCAACTCTGTACCGATGACTTTGCCGGACACTTTGCCCATAACACCAATCTCTCCATCAAGGCAATTCTAGGAGTAGCCTCTTATGGCCGGTTGGCCGAAATGCTCGGCAAGAAGGATGTTGCCGAAAGCTATACGATGAAGGCCCGCAAGATGGCAGCCGAATGGGGGCGCATGGCCAACGACGGTGACCATTATCGTCTGACCTTTGACAAGCCGGGCACCTGGAGCCAGAAGTACAATTTGGTTTGGGACAAATTGCTCGGATTGAACATCTTCGACAGCAAAATTGCAGAAATGGAGATACCTTATTACCTGACCAAGCAGAATATCTATGGTTTGCCCCTGGACAGTCGTGAGACTTACACCAAGACCGACTGGATCATGTGGACTGCCACTATGGCTCCTGACTTGGCCACTTTCCGTGAATTCATCGTTCCTATGCATAAGTTCATGAACGAAACGATAGACCGCGTTCCTATGTCCGACTGGGTGTTTACCGACAAGCCCAACTGGCGTGGTTTCAAGGCGCGTTCGGTAGTAGGGGGATATTACATGAAGATGCTTGAGGCTAAATTGATGCAGAAATAACAATGATAAAACTTATGTATATGAAACGATTTTTTGCATGGGGAGCCGCTTTCCTACTTGCAGGAGGCATGCAGGCGGCTTCACTGCCGGATGACGGAGAGAATACTCCGGTTGACTATGTCAGCACTTTGGTGGGAACACAGTCCAAACATGCTCTTTCTACCGGAAACACGTATCCGGCTGTAGCTATGCCTTGGGGTATGAATTTCTGGACTCCGCAGACCGGAACCATGGGCGACGGATGGGCCTATACTTACGATGCCGACAAGATTCGCGGCTTCAAGCAGACACATCAGCCCAGTCCGTGGATTAACGACTACGGGCAGTTTGCCATCATGCCCGTCACCGGAAAGGTGGCTTTCGACCAGGACGAGCGTGCCAGTTGGTTTTCTCACAAAGCCGAGACTGCCACTCCTTATTATTATAAGGTATATCTTGCCGACCATGACGTGACAACAGAGTTTGCTCCTACCGAGCGTGCCGCTGCTTTCCGCTTTACTTTCCCTGAAACGGAAGAAGCCTATGTGGTGGTCGATGCCATGGACAATGGTTCTTTTGTGAAAATCATTCCGGCTGAACAGAAAATCATAGGCTACACCACCAAGAACAGTGGTGGCGTGCCTGAAAACTTCAAGAACTACTTTGTATTGCAGTTCGATAAGCCTTTTACTTATACTGCTGCCGTGAAGGATGGAAAGATTGACTCCCGCACCACCGAGGCAGGCGCCAATCATGCCGGTGGCATCATCGGTTTCCACACCAGCCGTGGCGAGCAGGTGAATGTACGTGTGGCTTCTTCATTCATCAGTCACGAGCAGGCCGAGCTGAACTTGAAGGAACTGGGCGGCCGGACGCTTGAGGAGGTGGCGAAGGCCGGGCGTGACGAGTGGAACCGTGTGCTGGGCCGCATTGAAGTGCAGGATGCCGACCTTGACCGTCTGCGTACTTTTTACTCTTGTTTCTACCGTTCGGTACTTTTCCCGCGCAGTTTCTATGAGATAGATGCGCAAGGTCAGGTAATGCATTATAGCCCTTACAATGGCGAGGTGTTGCCCGGATATATGTTTACCGACACCGGTTTCTGGGATACTTTCCGTTGTCTTTTCCCCTTCCTCAACCTGATGTATCCGTCCATGAATGCCAAGATGCAGGAAGGATTGGCCAACACTTACAAAGAGAGTGGTTTCTTGCCCGAATGGGCCAGTCCGGGACACCGTGGCTGCATGGTGGGCAACAATTCCGCCTCTGTGGTGGCGGATGCCTGGCTGAAAGGGCTGCGTGGCTACGACATCGAGACATTATGGGAAGCTGTGAAGAGCGGTACGGAGAATGTGCATCCCAATGTTCCCTCTACCGGACGCTTGGGACATGAATATTACAACAAGCTGGGTTATGTGCCCTATAATGTGGGTATCAACGAAAATGCAGCCCGTACGCTGGAGTATGCCTATGACGATTGGTGCATCTACCAGTTGGGACTTTCGCTTGGCAAGTCGAAGAAAGAACTGGCCCCTTTTGCGAAACGCGCGCTGAACTACCGGAATCTTTTCGACCCTGCCTGCAAGCTGATGCGCGGCAAGAATGAAGACGGTACGTTCCAATCGCCGTTCAACCCTTTGAAGTGGGGTGATGCCTTCACCGAAGGAAACAGCTGGCACTATTCGTGGTCGGTTTTCCACGATCCGCAAGGACTCATTGATCTGATGGGAGGCAAGGATTCCTTCAACCAAATGATGGATTCCGTGTTTGTGTTGCCGCCTGTGTTCGACGAAAGCTATTATGGCAGTGTCATCCACGAAATCCGGGAGATGCAGATTATGAACATGGGCAATTATGCTCACGGCAACCAGCCCATACAGCACATGATTTACCTCTATAACTATTCTTCCCAGCCGTGGAAGGCGCAGTACTGGCTGCGTGAGGTTATGGAGCGCATGTACAATGCCAATCCCGACGGCTATTGCGGTGATGAGGACAACGGTCAGACATCTGCCTGGTACGTGTTTTCTGCTTTGGGATTCTATCCCGTCTGTCCGGGTACGGACCAGTATGTGCTGGGTGCCCCTTTCTTCCGTTCTGTGCGTCTGCACTTGGAAAATGGCAAGACTGTGACGATTGAAGCTCCTGAGAATAGTCGTGCCAACCGCTACGTGCAGAAACTCACAGTGGACGGTGTTGACTATACACGCAACTATCTGACACATGAGCAACTGATGAACGGTTCCTCACTGCGCTTCACTATGGACAATGTGCCCAACAAACAGCGTGGGGCAGGAGAGGAGGATGCTCCTTACTCCTTCTCGAAAACACTTAAACAGAAGAAGTGATTTCAAAGCCAAAACCATAGCAATTAATGATGAGGGTGTGCCGAATGTCTGACGGAGTAATAGCTGAAAACATTCTGACACATTTACATTTGCAGTATTAAATATCACAACAAAATATAAGTGTATATTTGAAAAGTAGAGTTGCAGTGAACTAACTTTGACACTAGTCTTAAATGACTATAGGCTGAATCAGACTGCAACT
>NZ_JABXJH010000036.1:0-51321 GCF_013373675.1 Bacteroides sp. L10-4 | reverse complement strand
TTCTTCTAAAAGAGACATGCTATTTTGATTTATGATTTCAGAGTTATGATTTATCTATCACCAATGACTAATCATTGATTATCGACGATTATTTGATTACTTCGATGAGGTCTGGATGGATGGTCGCAATGGCAACGGCGATGATACCTTGTATAGCAATCACTACACGACGGTCACGGGCACCTTTTACCTTTAGAAAAACACCTTCTTGACCCTCGAAGTCGCCACCGGTGATACGGACTTTCGTACCTTTGGAGAGATTCAGCTCTTCGGGTTGGAAATAGAGAAGATGGTCATTGTAGGTACCGGCGACGGCTATGAAACGCTGCATATCATGGTCGGGAATGATTATTTTCTGACCGCTACGGGTATCGGTGATATATTGCAAATAAGTAATTTGAGACTTAAATCGCTGCACTTCGGAAGGACGTGCGTGGACAAAAACCAGATTACGGATGACGGGAACCAAAGCACGGACTTTCCTGCCCCTACGGATACTTATCTTATATTGCATGGGAATGAAACAGCCAAGATTTGCCTTTTCGAGAAGATGCATAGCTTCAAGCTCCCTGCGGTATGTGGCACGCATGGCAAACCAAACTTCGGTCTCTTTATCCATTTCTATTCTTGCTGATTTTACTTAGAAAAAGGTATTCCTTGGGGGCTTTGAACTACCATTACAAAACTGTAGTTCAATCACTTGCGAGCATTTTATGGGAAGTTTGACAAGCAATATGCTCTTCTTGTCAACAGATTCTCTGCGGTTGTTCATTACCTTTTGGTAAGAGACTATAAACGAACGCATTAGAAACAAAAAAGCGTTTTTTAATCGTACGTTTAATGAACACCTATTTCAAGCCTTTACAAAGCACATTCGGAAAGCTAAAAACAAGAAAAATTTAACTGATTATACATGTTTCATATACTACTGATATTCAACGCAATGCGACTATTGCCATTCCTCGTCAGGAACATTTTTCTATCAAACATTTTGTCATTACAAAAAACGTATCTATCTTTGCGTTCATTAAACGTACGTTTTTTAAACAGTATATCATCCTATATATCAACCACTTAAAATTAATTCCCACACATTTTTCTCCAAGTCCCCCTATTTCTCTCCTACTTTTTACACTTTCGCATTTTTTAACCAGATTAAAAAACGGTTAAACGAACGAAGAATTACACAAATGAAAGAACTCAAAAAAAGAAGCATCTCAACAGTAACGAGCAGAGAAGCATGTCGTATCAATCTGATACACAGAAACCAAGAACAACGAAAGTAAAAGAACACTGCTCCATAGTGGATGAAAAGCTATTGGCAGAACGGGTTTACTACGGAATCCAGACCCATGTTTATGTAGGTTACTTAAAAGCCTTTAAATCAGGCTATTTTGAAGGCACAAAAATCAGGAGAATAACGGATATAGCCAAGTTGCTCGTAGCATCCGAAAACTTCACAAAGAGAGCCAGAGGAGAGCAAAACCCTTTGACTTACAGCACCATAATCACCGAATTGGAGAAGGTATGGGTCATCATAAAACGGGAAGACACCACACTGATTGACCCATACGGATATGATGTAAGGATAAATCACTGATAGTTCAGCACCCGGAAAGGCAGTAATTTTGCCGCCGTCAGCAACCGGACAGAAGGGCTACACCTTTCTCGTCGGATGGTGTAGCCTCAACAAGGCAAGGGCGTAGCCATCCGTACTGAAAGGAGTAGCCCTTTTTCATTGCTGATTATCAAACATTTACCAACCATAAGAACATGAAAAATGGGAAAAGAAAAAACTGAATTTGAGGAGCAATTTGTATCCAAAACAGAAAAAGCAAAAAAGCTATGGGAAAAACGGATTACGGAAAACACGACATTGAGCATGGAGTCTGTACAATGAAATGAAAGCCCGCATCGTGATGCCCGGAAAGTACATACTGAAATTACTCAGGGGTTAGATTTAATAAAAGAAATATAATACTTATCTTTGTGTCCATAACAAAACACCCTAATCATTATGAATCTGAAAAAACTATTTTTTGCTTCTGCCCTGCTCTTTGCTGCGTGCGGCACTATCCAGGCCCAGGAAGTCATTGCCCACCGTGGTTTCTGGACAATAAGCGGTTCGGCACAGAACTCCCTTGCCGCACTCGTAAAGGCCGATTCCATCCACTGCTACGGCTCCGAGTTCGACGTTTGGCTCACCACAGACAATCAGCTGGTTGTCAATCATGACGCCACCTTTAAAGGCGTGACTATGCAAGATGCCACAGCCAAGGTATGCACCGCCGTACAACTGGACAACGGCGAACAACTCCCTACCCTGCAACAGTATCTGGACAAGGCAAAAAGCCTGAAAACCCGCCTTATCCTCGAACTGAAAGCCCATAAAACTCCCGAACAAGAGACACGTGCCGTAGAGGGCATCGTTAAGATGATTAGGAATATGGGGCTGGAAAGCCGTACCGAATACATCACCTTCTCCAAACATGCCACCAAGGAGTTTATCCGTCTGGCACCCAAAGGCACCCCCGTCTACTACCTGACCGGTGACCTTACCCCCAAGGAGTTGAAAGCATGGGGTTGTGCCGGTCCCGACTACCACTTCAGTGTCTTCCAAAAACATCCTGAATGGATAAAGGAATGCCACGAGCTCGGCATGAAAGTAAACGCCTGGACTGTAAACAAAGCCAAAGACATGGAATGGCTCATCAGCCAAGGAGTAGATTTCGTCACAACCAATGAGCCGGTAACATTGAAAACAATTTTAAAGAAAAAATAGCCGTTCCTTATACATTTAGAAATAAAAGCCAAGCAAACCGCTTCATCATGTCAACAATGAAGCGGTTTACTGTTTTCAAAAAGGTAGCATTTATTCATATAAGCAATCTTTTTTCTTATTCCGAATCATGCCACGCTTTTATATTGATTACAATTTATACAAAAAACAAAGTTATATGCTTTCAGATTGAAAGCTCCGCTACACATATTATCATTGAATGAAAGTTTAACCGCAAATAAATAGAAAATGGATATACTTTTCATTTAATCATAAAACAAAACGTCGTATATTTGCATCGAAATAAAACAAAAGGACGTATTAATCAACCAACAAAGGACAAAATGACAAGAACAATAAAATTCACCAAGATGCATGGTGCCGGAAACGACTACATTTATGTAGATACAACCCGATTTCCCATCGAACATCCGGAAGAACTTTCAAAGATATGGAGTGCACCACATACGGGAATTGGAAGTGACGGTCTGGTACTTATAGGCACTTCGGACAAAGCCGATTTCAGCATGCGGATATTCAATGCCGACGGCTCGGAAGCCCGGATGTGCGGCAATGCAAGCCGTTGCATCGGAAAATATCTTTTTGACTACGGACTGACCTCTAAAACGAAAATCATGCTCGACACACTGTCAGGTATAAAGGTGCTAAACCTGCACTTGGCAGACGGAAAGGTCAACTCTGTAACCGTAGACATGGGCATACCTGCCGACGAACCGGCAGACTACGACGGCAAAGGTGCCAAACCGATGAAAGAACAACCCATCGAAGTGGACGGAGAACGATATGCAGGTACCACCGTATCCATGGGAAACCCGCACCTGGTCATCTTCGTCAATGACATAGAGGACGTCGACCTTCCGGTAATCGGCCCCAAACTGGAAAACCATTCCCTTTTCCCCGAACGCATCAACGTAGAATTTGCCCAGATATTGGGAGAAGGAAAAATAAGGATGCGTGTCTGGGAACGAGGCTCGGGCATCACCCAAGCCTGCGGAACCGGAGCTTGTGCCACCGCCGTTGCAGCCTTCCTCACCGGACGCGCAGGAAGAGATTCTACCGTCATCATGGACGGAGGCTCACTCAACATCCGATGGGACATCGCTACCAGACATGTCCTGATGACGGGGGAAGCCACCAAAGTATTCGACGGAGAAATTGAATTAATTGACTAACCACCAACTATCAACCAAGAAAAGATTATGGCATTAGTTAACGAACATTTTTTAAAACTACCGGGCAGTTATTTGTTTTCAGACATAGCCAAGAAGGTAAATACTTTCAGGATAACACACCCAAAGCAGGAAGTCATCCGTCTGGGTATCGGAGACGTTACCCGGCCACTGCCGCCGGTCTGCATCGAAGCGATGCACAAGGCGGTGGAAGAGATGGCTGATGCGCAGACATTCCGTGGATACGGTCCCGAACAGGGATACGACTTCCTGATAGAAGCCATCATCAAGCACGATTACCTTCCGCGAGGCATCCATTTCAGTCCTACGGAAATCTTCGTAAACGACGGAGCAAAGAGCGACACGGGAAACATCGGTGACATTCTGCGCCACGACAACAGCGTGGGAGTGACCGACCCGATTTATCCGGTCTATATAGACAGCAACGTGATGTGCGGACGCGCCGGAGTATTGGAAGAAAACGGCCAGTGGAGCAACGTTACATACATGCCTTGTACCGCCGAAAACAACTTCATCCCGGAGATTCCGGACAAGCGCATCGACATTGTCTACCTCTGCTATCCCAACAACCCGACGGGAACCACCCTGACCAAGTCCGAGCTGAAGAAATGGGTAGATTATGCGCTCGCCAACGACACGCTGATTCTGTTCGATGCCGCCTACGAAGCCTTCATCCGCGAAGATGATGTGCCCCACTCCATCTACGAGATAAAAGGAGCAAAGAAATGCGCCATCGAGTTCCGCAGCTTCTCGAAAACTGCCGGATTCACGGGAGTACGCTGCGGCTACACCGTTGTGCCGAAAGAACTCACCGCCGCCACGCTGGAAGGCGAACGCATCCCGCTGAACAAGCTCTGGAACCGCCGCCAATGCACCAAGTTCAACGGCACCAGCTACATCACCCAACGGGCAGCGGAAGCCATCTATACACCGGAAGGACAGCGGCAGATAAAGGAAACGACAGATTACTATATGAACAACGCCCGCACCATGAAGCAGGGCCTTGAAGCGGCCGGACTGAAGGTCTACGGTGGTGTGAACGCTCCTTACATCTGGCTGAAAACGCCTGACGGAACGGGCTCCTGGCGATTCTTTGAACAAATGCTGTATGAGGCCAATGTAGTGGGCACACCGGGCGTGGGCTTCGGTCCCAGCGGCGAGGGTTATATCCGGCTGACGGCCTTCGGAAAGCATGAAGATTGCGTGGAAGCCATGAAGCGCATCCGGAAGTGGCTGAAATAAGAAAACTAAACTTAAAAGTAAAAAAGGTATGAAAACAAGAAGTATAAAACGGGGGATAATGGCAATGATACTCTTATCAATGGCAATGCCTTTCACGGCAAAGGCTCAGGATAAAGTGGAAGCATCGGTAGGCGTCGACCTCGTAAGCGGCTACGTCTGGCGTGGCCAGGATTTGGGGGGTGTAAGCCTTCAGCCAAGTGCATCCATTGCCTACAAAGGTTTCTCTCTGGGGGCTTGGGGCTCCGTAGGCATCGAGAGTTCGGACACGAAAGAGTTCGACCTCATACTGGGATATTCGACAGGAGGCTTCAGCGTATCGGTGACGGACTACTGGTACAATGTGACCGGAGATGGAGCGACGGCCAAATACTTCCGGTATGGAGCACACAATGCAGCCAACTCACATCTGTTCGAGGCGCAAATCGGTTATGATTTCGGCCCCGTAGCCGTAAACTGGTACACCAACTTTGCAGGCGACGACGGCGTTGACAAAGACGGTGACCGTGCTTATTCATCCTACATCTCCGTAGCAGCCCCCTTCACACTGGGCGGTCTGGACTGGACAGCCGAGATAGGCGCTACCCCTTGGGCCACGGACTTCTATGAAGCCAACGGCTTTGCCGTATGCGACGTCAGCCTGGGAGTATCAAAAGACATCAAAATCACCGATTCCTTCTCCCTCCCGTTGTTTGCCAAAGCAACCTGGAACCCAAGGTCTGAAGGTGCTTATTTCGTAGTCGGACTAAGTTTCTAAGATGAAAAAGCAATGAAAAGAAGTTTTTTTCACTCTAACATAGTTTTATTAAACCAACAATTACAACTCTAAGGTATTATGTCAAAATTGAGATTCAGAGTAGTAGAGACGGCGTTCAAGAAGAAACCCGTTGCAGTGGCAGTCCCGGCGGAACGTCCGTCAGAGTATTTTGCCAAGTATGTATTCAACAAGGAGAAGATGTTCCGCTATCTGCCAAGCAAGGTGTATGCCAAACTGACGGATGTGATTGACAACGGAGCCCCGCTAGACCGCAGCATAGCCGACGAGGTTGCCGCAGGTATGAAGAAATGGGCGGTTGAAATGGGGGCGACCCACTATACTCACTGGTTTCATCCGCTGACCGAAGGTACTGCCGAAAAGCACGATGCCTTTGTGGAACACGACGGCAAAGGCGGCGTAATGGAGGAATTCTCCGGAAAGCTGCTCGTACAGCAGGAACCGGATGCATCCAGTTTCCCGAACGGCGGTATCCGCAATACGTTCGAGGCACGTGGCTACTCGGCATGGGACCCCTCCTCCCCGGCGTTCATCATGGACGACACGCTCTGCATCCCGACTATTTTCATCGCCTATACCGGTGAGTCTCTGGACTACAAGGCACCGTTGCTGAAAGCCCTGCGTGCCGTAGACAAGGCTGCCGTCGACGTATGCCACTATTTCAATCCGGAAGTAAAGAAAGTGGTTGCCTATCTGGGCTGGGAGCAGGAATATTTTCTGGTTGACGAAGGGTTGTACGCCGCCCGTCCCGACCTGCTGATGACCGGACGCACGCTGATGGGCCATGACAGCGCCAAGAACCAGCAGTTGGAAGACCACTACTTCGGGGCTATCCCCAGCCGCGTGGCCGCTTTCATGAAGGAACTGGAAATCGAAGCGCTGAAACTCGGCATCCCCGTCAAGACCCGTCACAACGAAGTGGCTCCCAACCAGTTTGAACTGGCTCCCGTCTTCGAGGAATGCAACCTGGCCGTAGACCACAACATGCTCATCATGGCTTTGATGCGTAAAGTGGCACGTAACCACGGCTTCCGCGTACTGCTACACGAAAAGCCCTTCAAGGGTGTCAACGGTAGCGGCAAGCATAATAACTGGTCGCTGGGTACGGACACCGGTGTCCTGCTCCACGCACCCGGCAAACTGCCCGAAGAGAACTTGCGTTTCATCACCTTCGTAGTGAATACGCTGATGGCCGTATACCGCCACAACGGATTGCTGAAGGCCTCCATCTCCAGCGCCACGAACGCCCATCGTCTGGGTGCCAACGAAGCTCCTCCGGCCATCATCTCTTCCTTCCTGGGCAAGCAGTTGAGCCAAGTGCTGGAGCATATCGAAGAGAGTACAAAGGACGACCTCGTCAGCCTCAGCGGCAAGCAAGGCATGAAGCTGGACATCCCGCAGATTCCGGAACTGATGATAGACAATACCGACCGCAACCGTACCAGCCCGTTCGCCTTCACCGGCAACCGCTTCGAGTTCCGCGCCGTGGGTTCCGAAGCCAACTGTGCCAGTGCCATGATTGCACTGAACTCTGCCCTTGCCGAGCAGTTGGTGGAATTCAAGAAAGATGTGGACGAACTGATTGAAAAGGATGAACCGAAAATTTCCGCCATCCTCGAAATCATCCGCCGGTACATCAAAGTCTGCAAGCCTATCCACTTTGACGGCAACGGCTACAGCGACGAATGGAAAGCCGAAGCAGCCCGCCGCGGCCTGGATTGCGAGACAAGTGTTCCCGTCATCTTCGACAACTACCTGAAACCGGAGAGCATCCGGATGTTCGAATCCATCGGAGTCATGACGAAGAAAGAACTGGAAGCCCGCAATGAAGTGAAATGGGAAATGTATACCAAGAAAATCCAAATCGAAGCCCGCGTGCTCGGAGACTTGGCCATGAACCACATCATCCCCGTAGCTACACAATACCAGACCGATTTGGTGGACAACGTCTACAAGATGAAAGACCTGTTCCCCGCAGAGAAGGCTGCAAAACTATCTGCCAAGAATCTGGAACTCATCGAAGAGATTGCCGACCGTACTGCCTTCATCAAGGAGCATGTGGATGCCATGATCGAGGCACGCAAAGTGGCCAACAAAATTGACAGTGAACGTGAAAAAGCCATCGCCTACCACGACAACATCGTACCGATGATGGAAGAAATCCGTTACCACATCGACAAGCTGGAACTCATCGTCGACAATCAGATGTGGACGTTGCCCAAATATCGCGAGTTACTGTTTATAAGATAAAGGATAAGGGATGAAAGATTAAGGATTAATAGAATGGACTTACCTTTCATTATTTACCTCTTCATTCTTGGTTCCTTATCACTTTCTTTTGTTGGTTGTTTTAAGTTTGCAGGGAGAGAGGTGCCGCGAGGCAGTTCTCTCTCTCTTTTTTCGTCCATGCCAACTGTTGGCAGTAAGCAGGAAATAACCTATCTTTGCCCGTCAGATAAAAACAATCTTGTCATCATGAAGAATTTACGTAACTGCTATGCAGCGTTCCTGTTGTTTGCCTTGCTGTTTGTTTCGGCTACTGCCTGGGCACAAACCGATTTGCAGCAAAAACTGAGTCAGATTTCCGCCATTACGGAAACCCGTCCGTTGGAGTCCACCCGGTTCTCCGAGAAGTATATAACCTATTTCACCCAGCCGTTGGACCACGACCATCCCGAAAAGGGCAGCTTCCGACAGCGCGTGATTGTCTCCCACGTCGGTTTCGACCGTCCTACGGTGATTGTAACCGAAGGCTATGGAGCCGCCTATGCCCTCAATCCCAAGTATCGCGAGGAACTTTCAGAGCTGCTCGATGCCAACATGATTTTTGTGGAATACCGTTATTTTCTGGAATCCACCCCAGAACCAAAAGATTGGCAATACCTCACTGCCGAGAATTCTGCAGACGACCTGCATGCCGTCCGCAACGCCTTTAAAAGCATCTATCCCGGCAAATGGATTGCAACCGGCATCAGCAAGGGCGGGCAGACTACCCTGCTCTACCGCACGTTCTATCCGGACGATGTGGATATTTCCGTGCCATACGTAGCTCCGCTCTGTTATGCGGCGGAAGACGGACGCCACGAACCTTTTCTCAAGAAAGTGTCTACTCCGCAAGACCGCAAACGAATTGAAGACTTCCAGCTGGAAGTGTTGAAACGGAAAGCCACGCTGCTCCCCCGCTTTGAGAAATATTGCGATGAAAAAGGGCTCAAGTTCCGTGCGCCCGTTGAAGAAATATACGACTATTGTGTGCTGGAGTATTCTTTCGCCCTTTGGCAGTGGGGGTCTCCCGTCAACAGCATTCCCGCAACCACGGCTCCGGACGATGAGATATTTGCCCATCTGCTCGACATCAGCAACCCCGACTATTTCATTGCCGACAGCCCGACAGCCTCGTTCTTCGTGCAGGCTGCCCGCGAGCTGGGTTATTACGGCTACGATACGAAGCCTTTCAAGAAATATCTTTCCATCCAATCGAGCAAGGCTTACCTGCACCGCCTCATGCTTCCCGAAGAGCTGAAAGACATGCCCTTCGACAAGACCCTAAGCAAGAAAATCACGGAATTCTTGAAAAAGAATGACCCGAGAATGATATTCATCTACGGACAGAACGACCCATGGACGGCTGCTGGAGTGACCTGGCTGAAAGGGAAAAAGAACATCCATGTATTCGTCGAGCCCGGCGGAAGCCATCGGGCACGCATCAGCACTCTGCCTGAAGCAGAAAAGAAACAAGCGATGGAGCTGATTAATGAATGGTTGAAATAACAAAAAACGGATGGTCTGTGTGGCATGAACAGACCATCCGTTTACTCCTGACAGACCATCTGTTCCACCTCAACAGATGGTCTGTTTTTTTATTCTATAATTTGTGCATCCTCAATATGGTCCACCGCCTTTGCAGAAGCATCCGGTGTCTTTGGGCGGCAGCGCGTAAACTTAAACCAGTTCAGCAGTTCCGAAGCCGCATAGACCAGACTACTAATACCGATAATGATAAATGCCGTGGAACGTACTCCCATAGGATTGAACAACGCAACCAGACCGGCAATCAGAATCAATACAGGCACCGTGTAAAAGCCATACGGCACCGGCATCCAGCGACGGGCGGCGGAGAGCGAGGCAATCTGTTGCACTCCTCCCATCAGCAGGACAAATCCCAATACAAATGTTAGCAAATCGGCAAAGAAACCGGGCATGATAATCAGCCACAAGCCAAACAGCAGGCTGCCCATCCCCTCGACAGGGAAACGACTGCGCATCTCCGTGCTCTGTGCAAAGTAGCCTATGATACTGATAAACGAAGGCACCAGGAAAACGACACCTACCGTAATCACCAGGTAATCACCGGCCTGGTCGGGAAACATCACCAGCACCAAACCGATAACCAGCGCACATATTGCGCGCAAAAATGAATAACTTAATCCTTTCATGAGTCTATGTTTTTTTGCGAAGATACATCTTTATCCGAATAACTCCGCACGAAAATTCCGAAAAATCAGTTTACATTCAACCAGGCATTCATATCTTCGGCCACAAAAAGCCAGTATAACAACAACAGTACAGCAATAACTACACCTATGGCAACTAAATGTTTTCGATTCATAGTTTGTTCCTTTCTTTTTTTGAATGAATACTCATTTTTACTATACCTATAAAAACAATATTCCAAGAGAAATGTTTTAATCCGAAAAAAAGTCATATTTATTTTGGCAGTTAAAACAAAGTGCTTATATTTGTCGCGAAAACGAAGACAGGCTGCACCTCAGCATAAAAAATGAACAAGTTCATTTTATTATACGTTCGGTTTGCACTATATTTGCCTTCGATAAAATCAAAAAAGTCAATGAAAACAATGTTCGTAAATACATATTGGTGGTGGCACCCGTTACAACTCCGACAGTCGTAAGGGAGCAGTGCTCGTATGTATATATGTAATATATAATAAAAAACAAAAAGAGCCCTGTCGCACCAAGCGACGGGGCTCTTTTCGTTTAGGCAACAATGTGTTTTTGATAACACTGAAAGCCACGAAACCGGTGCCTGAAATAGATTAAATAACAAAAAAGGGAATCAGTTTCAACTCCCGATTCCCCTAAATAGTAAATAGTCAAATAGTAAATAACATGATGGATTTCTTAGTTGACAAAGAAGGTTATTACGGAGAATTCGGTGGGGCATACGTCCCCGAAATCCTCCACAAGTGTGTAGAAGAGTTGCAGAATACTTACCTCAAGGTGCTGCAAAGCGAGGACTTCAAGCGTGAATACGAGCAGTTGCTTCGCGACTACGTGGGACGCCCTTCCCCACTCTACCCGGCACACCGCCTGTCCGAGAAGTACGGTTGCCGGATTTACCTCAAGCGTGAAGACCTGAACCACACCGGCGCCCACAAAATCAACAACAGCATCGGGCAGGTCTTGCTGGCGCGCCGCACGGGCAAGCGCCGCATCATCGCCGAAACCGGAGCCGGACAACATGGGGTAGCCACAGCCACCGTCTGCGCATTGATGAATATGGAATGTATCGTCTACATGGGCAAGACCGACGTGGAGCGCCAGCGCGTCAATGTGGAGAAGATGAAGATGCTCGGCGCCACCGTCGTACCCGTCACCAGCGGCAACATGACGTTGAAGGACGCCACCAACGAAGCCATCCGCGACTGGTGCTGCCATCCGTCGGACACCTACTACGTGATAGGTTCCACCGTCGGCCCGCACCCATATCCCGACATGGTGGCACGCCTGCAGTCCGTCATCAGCGAAGAAATCAGAAAACAGCTCCTTGAGCATGAAGGACGCAGCTGTCCCGACTACCTCATCGCCTGCGTAGGCGGAGGAAGCAACGCAGCCGGCACCATCTATCACTACGTCAACGACCCGCACGTGCAAATCGTCCTCGCCGAAGCCGGCGGAAAAGGCATTGAAACGGGAAGGACAGCCGCCACCATCGCCCTCGGCAAGATGGGCATCATCCACGGTTCCCGCACCTACGTCATCCAGAACGAGGACGGACAGATAGAAGAGCCCTATTCCATATCTGCCGGACTGGATTATCCGGGCATCGGCCCCATGCACGCCAACCTTGCCAAGCGGAAACGTGCCATCGTCCTCGCCGTCAACGACGATGAAGCCATCCGCGCCGCCTACGAACTGACCCGGCTCGAAGGTATCATCCCCGCATTGGAAAGTGCCCACGCACTGGGCGCGCTGGAGAAGATGAACTTCAAGCCGACGGACGTAGTGGTGCTGACTGTCTCGGGAAGAGGAGACAAGGATATGGATACCTATTTGAGTGATGAGCTATAAGTGATGAATTATTTAAAAATACAAGATACAATGAAACAATATGACTATAAAACAGTCAGCCGTACCATGCTTGGTGACTTGCATACGCCGGTGAGCACCTATCTGAAGGTACGCGACATCTTTCCGCAGAGCGCACTTATGGAGAGTTCCGACTATCATGGCAGCGAGAATAACCGTTCGTTCATCGCTCTGTGTCCGCTGGCAAGTGTCAGCATAGATCATGGTATGGCTATCTTCCGACTGCCGGACGACAGCCGCGAAGAACATCCCATAACCGAAGAGTATCGGGTGGAAAATGCGCTGAACGACTTCCTTGGCCGCTTCCGCGTAGAAGGCGAATACAGCAATTACTGCGGACTCTACGGATACACTTCCTTCAATGCAGTCCGCTACTTCGAGAATATACCCGTGAAGGACAGCCGTGAAGCCACCAACGACGCGCCGGACATGTTGTACATATTATATAAGTACCTCATCGTCTTCAACGATTTCAAGAATGAGATGCTGCTCCTCGAGATGCTGGCTCCCGGTGATACCAACGAGCTGGACAAGGTGCAGAAGGCCATCCATAACCGTAACTACACCGCCTACGACTTCCGCGCCATCGGCTCCACCACCTCCCCACTTACAGACGAGGAGCACAAGGCGAACATCTGCCAAGGCATTGCCCACTGCCTGCGCGGCGACGTCTTCCAGATTGTCCTCTCCCGCCGTTTCGAACAGCGCTTCATGGGCGATGACTTCAAGCTCTACCGTGCCTTGCGTAGTATCAACCCTTCGCCCTATCTGTTCTATTTCGACTTCGGGGGCTTCCGCATCTTCGGCTCCTCTCCCGAAACCCATTGCCGCATCGAAGGGCGCCATGCCTATATCGACCCCATTGCCGGAACCACGAAGCGCACCGGCGATGCGGAACAGGATGCCATCAATGCACGATACCTGCACGATGACCCAAAAGAGAATGCCGAACACGTGATGTTGGTAGACCTTGCACGCAATGACCTATCCCGCAACTGCCGTGATGTAAAGGTAGACTTCTATAAGGAGACGCAGTATTACAGTCATGTTATCCATCTTGTCAGCCGCGTCAGCGGAACACTCTGCAAAGAGGCCGACCCTGTCAAGACCTTCATCGACACCTTCCCTGCCGGAACCCTGAGCGGTGCCCCAAAAGTACGCGCCATGCAGCTCATCAGCCAGCTGGAACCGCACAACCGCGGAGCCTACGGAGGCTGTATCGGTTTCATCGGACTGAACGGCTCGCTGAACCAGGCGATTACGATTCGCACTTTTGTCAGTCGCAACGGTGTCCTCTGGTTCCAGGCAGGAGGCGGCATCGTGGCCAAGAGCAACGACAAGTACGAACTGCAAGAGGTGAACAACAAGCTCGGCGCACTAAAAAAGGCAATTGAGATGGCGGAAAAAATGTGAATTCATTTACCATTTGAGAATTCACTATTTACGATTTGCCATGCGGTGCGTACACTGTGCAGCCAAATCATAAATAGTAAATTAAACGGTTTATAAATACAAAAAATGAAAACAGTTATCATAGACAATTACGACTCATTCACCTACAACCTTGCCCATCTGGTGAAAGAGCTTGGCGCAGAAACGGACGTGCTGCGCAACGATAGATTCCTGCTCGAAGAATTGGAGCGATACGATAAGATTATCCTCTCACCCGGTCCCGGCGTACCCGAGGAAGCCGGACTGCTGTTGGATGTCATCCGCACCTATGCCGGACGTAAACCCCTACTCGGTGTCTGCCTGGGCGAACAAGCCATCGGACAAGTGTTCGGCGGAAAGCTGGTCAATCTGGAAGAGGTATTCCATGGAGTACAGACGGAAATAAGGATAAAGGAGAAAGAATCAGGGATTAGGAATGAGGAATTAGGGGAAAAGGATTATGAAGGTATTTCTCTCGAAGAAGACTATATCTTCTGCGGTTTACCTAATAGGGTTTCCGTCGGACGATATCACTCCTGGGTAGTGGATACGAAGGACTTTCCAGACGAACTTGCCATTACTGCCATCAGCCCCGAAGGACAAATCATGGCGCTGAAACATCGGAAATATGACATCCACGGCATCCAGTTTCATCCTGAATCGGTGTTGACACCCGACGGAAAAACAATCGTGAGAAACTGGCTTTCGCAATAAGGCACTTCAGTGTCTGAAATGCCACACTTCACTATTGCTAACATGAGGCGTTTCGGACGAAAACATAAGATGTTTCGAGAACCCATAAATACAAAACTCCAAAAAAGGAGTAAATTCAACCATCAAATCGTAAATATCAAGATGAAAGCAATACTCACCCGTCTCTTCAATCACGAAGAGCTCACATCGGAGGAAACCAAACAGATCCTCCTCAATATCACCAAGGAAATGTATCCTGAGACGCAGATAGCGGCCCTGCTCACTGCTTTCCAGATGCGGAGCATCACTGTGGATGAGCTTATCGGCTTCCGCGAAGCACTGATGGAAACACGCCTCCCCATCGACTTCGCCCCCTATCGCCCCATCGACATTGTAGGTACGGGAGGCGATGGAAAAAACACTTTCAACATCTCCACCTGCGCTTGCTTCGTGGTGGCGGGAGCCGGCTACAAGGTTGCCAAACACGGCAACTACGGAGCCACTTCCGTGAGCGGAGCCAGCAATGTCATCGAGCAGCATGGCGTACGCTTCACCAACAACCCCGACACGCTGAAACGCAGCATGGAAGAGTGTAACATCGCTTACCTTCATGCCCAGCTTTTCAATCCGGCGATGAAGTTTGTCGGCCCTGTCCGCAAGACGCTGGGAGTGCGCACCTTGTTCAATCTGCTCGGCCCGTTGGTGAATCCATGCTGTCCGGCATACCAACTACTCGGTGTGGCAGACCTCTCGCAGATGCGCCTATATACCAATGTATTCTATAAGCTCGGCATTGACTTTGCCGTGGTCAACAGCCTTGACTGCTACGACGAAATCTCCCTGACAGACGAGTTCAAGGTGATGACCCGCGACTACGAGCGCATCTACCGTCCGCAAGCTCTCGGCTTCAAGGATGCCCGCCCCGAAGAACTGTTCGGCGGCGCATGCAAGGAAGATGCTGCCCGCATCTTCGACAATATCCTTACGGGGCATGCCACACCTGCACAAACGCAATGCGTCATTGTCAACGCCGCCTTTGCCATCCAGGTGATGGAACCGCAGAAAGAGATTGAAGAATGCATCGCCATCGCACGCGAATCACTGGAAAGCGGACGGGCGCTGGCGACACTGAAAAAATTTATCGAAATCAATAAATGAAGCAATGAAAGATATACTGTCTGAAATCATCGCCCATAAACAAACAGAGATTGAACTACAGAAACAAACCGTCTCTCTGGAACTGTTGCGGGAACAAGCCGAAATCATCATCCGGGAGAATGCGGCACATCGCCGCAGCATGAAGCAGGCCCTTGCCGCTTCTTCTACAGGAATCATCTCCGAATTCAAACGACGTTCACCCTCCAAAGGCTGGATAAACGAGGCTGCCCGGGCAGAGGAGATACCCGCCTCCTACGAAGCCGCCGGCGCCGCTGCCCTCTCCATCCTGACGGATGAGAAGTTCTTTGGCGGTACGCTGCGCGACATCCGCACAGTCCGTCCGCTCGTCCACATCCCCATTCTGCGCAAAGACTTCATCATCGACGAGTACCAGCTTCTGCAAGCCTGCATCGTAGGTGCCGACGCGGTATTGCTCATTGCCGCCTGCCTTAGTCCGGAGCAATGCAGCACTCTCACCACCCAAGCCCACGAACTCGGGCTGGAGGTATTGCTCGAAATCCACAGCCCTTCGGAACTCTCCTATATAAATAAGGAAGCCGACATGGTTGGTGTCAACAACCGCAACCTTGGCTCTTTCGTCACCGATGTGGATAATTCCTTCCGGATAGCCCGGCAACTGCGCGAAGCCACCCACGGAGCGGTCTCCCCACTCCTTGTTTCCGAAAGCGGCATCTCCGACCCCGAAACCATCTGCCGCCTGCGTGCTGCCGGCTTCCGCGGTTTCCTCATCGGCGAAACCTTCATGAAAACAGGGCACCCCGGCGAAACCCTGAAAGAGTTCATCAGAGACAGTCTTTCAATTGATAATTGAAAGTTGATAATTGCAAATACAGAAGTCTCCCATACAGCGTTACGTTGCGCAGCTAAATTGTAAATTGTAAATAGTAAAATCGTAAATAAGATGTTTCCTCTCATCAAAGTATGCGGAATGACTGAAGCAGAAAACATCCGCAATGTAGAACTGCAAGGTGTAGATATGATCGGCTTCATCTTCTACCCAAAATCTCCCCGTTATCTGTACCAGATGCCCGGGTATCTGCCAGCCTGCGCCAAGCGCGTCGGCGTCTTTGTCAACGAAACCAAGGAAAACATCCTGATGTATACCGACCGTTTTGACCTGGACTACATCCAGCTGCATGGCAATGAAGCTCCCGAGTATTGCCGTTCCCTACGCAATGCAGGTCTGCACCTCATCAAGGCCTTCTCTATCTCGCGACCCAAAGACCTGCTTGCTGTCTCTGCCTACAATGGTCTATGCGACTACTACCTCTTCGACACCAAGACCCCGCAGTACGGCGGTTCCGGCAATCAGTTCGACTGGAACCTCCTGCACCGCTACAACGGTCCCACTCCGTTCCTGCTCAGCGGTGGCATCAACCCCTACAGCGTAAAAGCCCTCCGGGAGTTCTGCCATCCCTATTTTGCGGGTATCGACATCAACAGCCGTTTCGAGACGGCACCGGGAATAAAAGATGTGGAACGCATCTCAAACTTCCTGAAAGAACTCAATGGATTTACGATTTGACAAATATTACCATGTTCAATGTATAATCCGCCATGCGGTATACAATTGCGCGGCTAAATTGTAAACTCAAATCATAAATCGTAAATATAAAAATGTATCAGGCAGCGTATATTTGCGCAGCTAAATTGTAAAATTGTAAATAGTATGATGAACCGAATTAACCAACTTTTCCAGGACAGCCCCAAGAATCTGCTGTCCATTTACTTCTGCGCAGGCTGTCCCACTCTCGACGGTACTGCCGACGTTATCCGTACTCTCGAAAAGAACGGAGTCAGCATGATTGAAATCGGTATCCCGTTCAGTGATCCCATGGCCGACGGCATTGTTATCCAGAATGCCGCCACCCGCGCCCTGCACAACGGCATGTCTCTCCGCCTGCTTTTCGAACAATCGCAAGACATTCGCCGCGATGTCCACATTCCCCTCATCCTCATGGGATACCTTAACCCCATCATGCAGTTCGGCTTCGAGGCATTCTGCCGGAAGTGCGTGGAGTGCGGCATCGACGGTGTCATCATTCCTGACCTCCCCTTCCGCGATTACGAAGAGAGCTACAAAACCATCGCCTCGAAGTATGACATCCGTGTCATCATGCTCATTACCCCCGAAACCAGCGAAGCCCGCGTCCGCGAAATAGACGCCCACACCGACGGCTTCATCTACTTGGTGTCCAGCGCCGCCACTACCGGTGCCCAGAAAGACTTCGACACCCGGAAACAAGCCTACTTCAAGAGGATAGAGAATATGAACCTGCGCAATCCACGCATGGTAGGTTTCGGCATCAGCAACAAGCAGACATTCGATGCCGCCTGCGCCCACTCATCCGGCGCCATCATCGGCAGCCGCTTCGTCACTCTGCTTAACGAAAAGGAGGGAGATGCAGAAAAGGCCATCAAGCAGTTGAAGGAAGAGGTAGGATGAATGATGAGTTATCACTTTTTTTACTATCTTTGTGCCCGAAAAAGAACTCAAATACGAAATCTATGAAAGTCGATTACCCTTCTGTACTATTGATTTACACTGGTGGAACTATCGGAATGATAGAAAATCCCGAGACCGGTGCACTTGAGAACTTCAACTTCGACCAACTGCTGCAGCATGTTCCCGAACTGAAGCGCTTCAACTACCGCATCTCTTCCTATCAGTTCGATCCACCCATCGACTCTTCTGACATGGAACCTTCTTTCTGGGCAAAGATTGTAAAAATCATCAACTACAACTACGACAATTTCGACGGCTTCGTCATCCTGCACGGCACCGACACCATGGCCTATACAGCCTCCGCCCTCAGCTTCATGCTCGAGAACCTTTCCAAGCCGGTCATCCTCACAGGTTCCCAGCTTCCCATCGGCACCCTGCGCACCGATGGGAAAGAGAACCTAATCACCGCTATTGAAATAGCCGCCGCCAAGCATCCGGACGGCACTCCTATCGTCCCTGAAGTGTGCATTTTTTTCGAAAACGAGCTGATGCGGGGCAACCGTACCACCAAAATCAATGCCGAGAATTTCAACGCTTTCCGTTCCTTCAACTATCCCGCACTGGCAAAAGCGGGCATCCATATCCGCTATAACGAGCATCTCATCCGCCGCCCCGACCCGTCGCGCCCCATGAAGCCGCACTACCTTTTCGACACCAATGTCGTAGTTCTCACGCTCTTTCCCGGCATTCAGGAAAGCATTATCAATTCTGTGCTTCATGTTCCCGGTCTGAAAGCCGTAGTCCTCAAGACCTTCGGTTCCGGCAATGCCCCCCAGAAAGAATGGTTCATCCGCCAGCTGAAAGAAGCCAGCGAACGTGGCATTGTCATCGTCAACATCACCCAATGCCAGAGCGGTGCCGTCGAAATGGGACGCTACGAAACCGGACTTCATCTTCTTCAGGCAGGTATCATCAGCGGCTATGACAGTACCCCCGAATGTGCTGTCACTAAGCTCATGTTCCTTCTGGGACACGGACTGAACCAAGCCGAAATCTGCCACCGCATGAATTCCGACCTGGCAGGAGAAATCACCAAACAATAAGTGGTGGTTCGACAGCAAACGTCAAACCACCACTTTATGGTTGTTTTCAATCAGATATATGAAATAACATTATTCAATTTTAACGATGAATAAAGTTACTAAATCGCGTCAACCCGTCTATCAGCGTTGTACGTGGGCAAGCGATGTTCCACCTCATAAAGCCTTCTCCTTCCATTCCATACATAATGCCGGCGTTCAGCCATAAGTCTCCTTGTTCCATCAATTGCCGTTCCAACTCCTCAGACGGAAGGCCCAGTTTGCGGCAATCCATCCAAACAAGATAGGTACCTTCCAATACCGTAACAGGAAATTCCGGCAGATGCTCACGGCAAAACTCCCGCATATAGAGATAATTGGCGTGCAGATATTCGATAAGTTGGTCCAACCATTTTTCTCCTTCATTATAAGCTGCCTGAGTAGCGATTACGCCAAACGGATTGACATCGCATACTTCATTGTCGTTGATAGCCCGGTCTATTTTCGACCGACGGTTGGCATCGGCGCAGACGATGTTCGCAATCTGCAATCCGGCAATATTGAACGCCTTACTGGGCGACAGGCAAGTAACGGAATGCCGCAGGAAATCTTCCGAGATGGAGGCAAACGGCGTGTAACGATGTCCCGGGAAAACCAGTTCGCAATGAATCTCGTCCGATACGACCGTTACACCGTGACGGATACAGATTGCACCGATGCGCACCAGTTCTTCACGCTTCCACACCCTTCCAGCCGGATTGTGGGGATTGCACAGCAGCATTATCTTCACCTTAGGGTCGGCGGCTTTACACTCCAGATCTTCGTAATCAATCGTGTAAGTATTATCGGCATAGCACAATGGAGACGACACCATTTCGCACCCATTGTTGCGGATAGACGAAAAGAAACAATTATAGACGGGAGTCTGTACCAACACCTTGTCGCCCGGCACAGTCAACGCCTTGATGATGGCCGATACGGCAGGCACTACCCCCGATGTATAGATTATCCATTCGCGATTGACTGTCCAGTTATGGCGGCGGGAAAACCAATCCGTGACAACCTTGTAATAGCTCTCGGGTACACGAGTGTACCCGAAAATGCCATGCTCTATTCGTTTTTTCAACGCATCAACGATAGCGGGGGCTGTCGGAAAATCCATATCTGCCACCCACATCGGCAATACATGTTCGCTTTCGGCACTGTCCCATTTGTAGGAATCGGTTCCCCGCCGCGAAATCTGTTTATCAAAGTCGTATTTCATATCTTCGCCTTAATCGGTAAAACAGGTACGTTCGTCTCGGAGCCGAATTTCACAATCGGCGGGAGCCTTGATGTTCTCGTCTATGGTGATGGAACCAAACTCGTTGGCCACAATGTGTCCCGACATCGGATTCTTGATATTCGTGATGGCTCCGCGAATATCAGCCTGCAAGGTGCTATACTCGAATGCCCGGTCACAATCCGGTCCGAAAGTACAGTTTTCAAGTATCAGGTCGTGTGCATAGCAGAGCGGTTGTTCGCCAGTAATATGGCAGTTCACCAAACGCAGGTTCTTCGAGTGCCAGCCGAGATACTCGCCGTTGAGTTCCGAATCATAGATGGTCACATTCTCCACCTCCCAGAACGCATCCTTTGTCGTAATTTTGGCGTTATGAATTTCCACATTCTTCACGTACTGGAATACATACTTGCTGTCACTTTCCAGTCCGTCAACATAAATGTTGTTGCTGAACATGAAAGGATAAGTGCCGCCATGCAGTTTGAGGTTCTTAATGCGGATACCGTTGCAACGCCAGAACACCTCATCGGCATCGTTCATCGTCACATTCTCGATGTCTATTTCGTTCATCTCGCGGAACATCTTCGGCGCATCAATAATCGTGTCGGTCATTTTCAGGTGGTCGCAATACCACAGTGCCGAGCGACCTCCGACATCGAAATAACAACGGTCGATTTTGAAGCCGTGCACATGCCAAAAAGGATAATTACCCTCGAAACGGCATTCGAACGCTTCGATGTTACTGCACTCTTTAATGGCCGATTCTCCGGCACGGATAATCACATTCTCCAGACGGAGGTCATGAGATTCGAACAAGGGACGTTCGCCCCCGAACTCAGTATCTTTAATAAGTTTCATTTGAGATATTGTTTTAGTTATTACTGGTTTCAAAAGTTACGGTCACATTGCCTCGCCCGAGAGCCGAAGCCAGCCCTGACGGATTATCGAGCCGCCCTATACGGGTGTAGCTGTAAGACGAAGAGAACGTTTCATAGAAAAGGACGAGACAATTGGAACCGTAGAGCATCAAATCCCCGTTCCGGATTGTTCCCGGCCGGTTACTGTCTGTGGGCAAATTCTCTGACAGGTAATGGTATTTCTCGTTGCCGTTCATCTCGTTCATCGTTACCGTCATCGGCAGCAGAGCGGCAAAGGCACGTGCCGTGGCATTGTCTTCAAGGGTGGCAGCGAAGCTGCGGCCGCCTGCCCGGACTGTAATGTTTCTGTTCATTTCGTTTTCTCCTCCATTATTTTCATTGCCATTCCCGCTATCGTCATTTCCGTTTCCGGAATTGTCGTTGTTTCCCGGTTCTTCGGGATTAGGAACAGGAATCACCGGATTTTCTGTTATAGGTTCATCGTCAGGACTGCAAGCTGTCAGTGCAGATGTGGCTGTCACAAGCAGCAAGACCATGACAATAATACATCTGTTCATATCTTGTTCTATTTTAAGGTTTATAATTCCAATCCCATTTTATAGACTTTTTCAAGATGCTCAGGTGCTATTTGACGGGCTATATTCTCACATCCCGTACAACCGCCCGCCAGATAAGTTCCGACCTCTTTTCCTCCCAACACGCCGCTGATGATATGAAAATAACCCAAAGCCTGGTCGAAAGTATGCTCGTTATTGTCTCCCGCAGTCATAAGCAGCACGGTCTCTTTCTCAGGATACTTATCCTCGACGGAAATGGCATATAGACGTTCGATATAGGCATCGGTCAGATGGTCCGTATCGCCTTGTCGCGTACCGGCACTCATCAGTACAAGGACATTTTTCCCGTTACCTTGGCATATTGTCTCGACTGTCGTGGGACGAAAATCTTCTTCCGGTTTACTCTCTTTCAGAAAACGGAAGATAGCCGACCCTCCAAGCAATACGCTGCCAGCAGTCAGCAAACTATTTCTTAAAAATGTTCTTCTTTCCATCCATATCTGACGATTCTTGTTTCAAGTAATTATTCTTCTGATTTTCATATTGCAAAATTAGGTTGAAACTATGAACTGAACAGTAGATGAATTACAGAGAAGATAACCCCTATTACAGATTATATAAAAAAGAGGCAGTGTCAAGTGTGAAGTGACATTGCCTCTTTATCCGAATTTTGCTTGCTATTGAAATTTTCCCTATTCCTTATTCTTCATGGGTTTGAACCACTTATTTGATGAATAGTGCCGTTCATGTATTTATTACAGGCTTTCATGTAGAACGGAAAGCACATCTTCCCGCACAAGTGTTTTGAACCCTCCGTTCATAATAAATGTAGCATCGGCGATACCTTCCAGCATATCCTCGGTAACACCGAGCGATGTGATTTCTGTTGCTACTCCGATTGTATTCATCCACTCAAGCAAAGCCTCCAATCCTTCATTTGCAAGCTATTCTTCCGTTTTTCCCACTTCTGGTATACAACTCGAAAGTAAAAATCTTCCGCTTGGTCAAACTCTACGCCTGAATATTTAACAAATGCACCGGGATTTCGGATTGGGCCGGGATTCTCCATTTGCTAAAGTTTTCCACTTGTAGCACACTACGTTGATTGCTGCACTCATAAAATTTTCGGTTGACTTCTTAGTTGACTTCAATCGCATAGTTTCATGCAAAACCAGCACCGCCTAAAAACAAAAATCAGATAGGAATCTTTCGATAACTATCTGATTTCCAAAAGAGCGGCAAACGGGGCTCGAACCCGCGACCCTCAGCTTGGGAAGCTGATGCTCTACCAACTGAGCTACTGCCGCATAAACATTCCCAAGATCATGCCTTAAAAACGGTGGCAAAGTTAATAAATTACTTCCTAAAAAACAATAGTTCGGTAAAAATTCGTCAAGCCTAAGCGGCTCTGGCAGTAAATAAGATGAGTTCTTTGAAAAGTTTGTCAATAACTTGCGGGGCTGGGTTAATTCCAAACACGCCAATAAATCGTTCAAGCATATAAGCATTGTGCATGAATGACTTGCAAGAGAATATGAAATAGGTTATTCCGAGCCTCTTACATGCCGCTTTGGCCAAGTTGACAGCTGCGAGCGACGCATTGAAGTGAAAATCCAACTTTCTGAGGTCTGTTGACTGACAGTTGGTGATTCCGGCATGCTGCTTGCCATCTCTAAAACAAGATTTCAGTTGGAACCTGGTTCTGTAATAATCCAGGATTTCGCATCCATCCATCGAATCGTCTGTAGAGAAATAAAATTAGTATTGTATAAGGAGTGTTTCGTAAGCCATAATCAGAAGAGTTGAAGGACTTATAATTTACTAAAGAACAATGAATCATGTAATAACTTTCACCCTTATTGTCAGCAGGTTAGCATCTTTTGGGTACATTTATTCATGCTTAACCATTCGTTCTTGACAACATTTCAATGACCTCTTTCGTGTTTTCGAACCAGCTTTTGCCGATTCTATTGTTTAACTTTTAAATTTTCGGTAAAAATTTACCGAAGTATTGTAAAAAAACAAACGTTTCGTCAAATATTTCTTATTTTTGCTCGGGAAAACAAAGATATTCTTTCAAAATACAGACCAAATACCAATGAAACGAATCATACTCATCACCGGAGGAGCACGTTCCGGCAAAAGCACTTATGCGGAAAAGCTGGCACTCGAGCTCTCTCCCACGCCCGTTTATCTTGCCACGGCACGCATCTGGGACGAAGAATTCCGCCAGAGGGTAATCCGGCACCAAGAATGCCGGGGACCGGAATGGACAAACATCGAAGAGGAAAAAGAACTCAGCCGCCACCGGCTGGAGGGACGGGTTGTCCTGATAGACTGCATCACCCTATGGTGTACCAACTTTTTCTTCGACCTGAATTCAGATACCGACCGGGCACTTGCCGCAGCAAAGGCGGAGTTCGACCGCTTCACGGCACAAGACGCAACCTTCATCTTCGTGACCAATGAAATAGGCATGGGAGGAACTTCCGAGAACGAACTGCAACGAAAGTTCACGGACATGCAAGGCTGGATGAACCAATATGTAGCCGCCCATGCCGACGAAGTGACACTGATGGTAGCCGGCATCCCACTTACCGTAAAAAATACTCATCCATAAAACTACAAACAATCAAAAATCAACAGACTGATGAAAACTTTTCATATCACACGTCCGGACAAGGCAATCCGTCCTGCATTGATTGACAAAATCAACAACCTGACCAAACCCAAAGGTTCGTTGGGCACTTTAGAAGAACTGGCACTCCAAATCGGACTCATGCAACAGACATTATCCCCCGCCTTGAAACATCCGCAAAACATTATCTTCGCCGCCGACCACGGCATTGTAGAAGAAGGTGTCAGCCTCTCTCCAAAGGAAATCACTTGGCAGCAAATCAGTAACTTCCTCCATGGAGGGGCAGGTGTCAATTTCCTCTGCCGGCAGCACGGCTTTACCCTGAAGATAGTAGATGCAGGAGTAGACTACGACCTCCCCTACGAGAAAGGCATCATCAATATGAAAGTGCGCAAAAGCACCAGAAATTATCTGCACGAGGCCGCCATGACGGAAGAGGAAATGGAGATGTGCCTAGAGCGGGGCGCCGAGGTGGTGAGACAATGCCATGAAGAAGGCAGCAATGTCCTCAGCTTCGGTGAAATGGGTATCGGAAACACTTCTTCATCCTCCCTATGGATGGCCTGCTTCACCGGCATTCCTCTGGAACAATGTGTAGGCGCGGGCAGCGGACTCGACAGCACAGGCATCCGCCACAAGTACGAAGTGTTGAAGCACTCCTTGGAGAACTACAAAGGTGACGGCTCTACCCGGGACATCATCCGCTACTTTGGCGGACTGGAGATGGTGATGGCCATAGGCGCCATGCTGCAAGCTGCTGAGCTGAGGATGATTATCCTTGTTGACGGATTCATCATGACCAACTGCTTGCTTGCCGCCGCCAGGCTCTATCCGGAAGTGACGGATTATGCCATCTTCGGGCACTGCGGAGACGAGCATGGCCACCGGCTAGTGCTCGACGCTCTGCATGCCCGCCCACTGCTGAACCTGGGACTGCGTTTGGGAGAAGGAACAGGGGCCATCTGTGCATATCCCATTATCGACTCGGCCGTGCGGATGCTCAACGAAATGGATAACTTTGCACATGCCTCCATCACCAAATACTTCTAACATGAACAATGTATTAGCTGCATTCATAATGCTCACCCGACTGCCCTTCTGGAAAATCAAGGAAGTACCGGCAGAGTGTTTCAAGCATGTGGTTCCCTATTGGCCGCTCGTAGGCTGGCTGACGGGAGGCGTGATGGCGGCAGTACTGTGGCTTGCCGGACAGATTATGCCGATGTCATTGGCATGGATTCTTGCCCTCATCGCACGCCTGCTTGTCACCGGTTGCCTGCACGAAGACGGACTGGCGGACTTCCTCGACGGTTTCGGCGGCGGCACCACCCGCGAACGGACTCTTGCCATCATGAAGGATTCCCACATCGGAAGCTACGGTGTCATCGGATTGACATGTTATTTCCTGCTGTTGCTCCAACTTCATCACCTGCCATTGGAACTTCTCTGCATCCTCGTGCTCTGCGGTGACTGCTGGTCCAAGTTCTGTGCCTCCCAGATAGTCAACTACCTACCCTATGCCCGGAAAGAGGAAGAGAGCAAAAACAAGGCCGTCTACAACCGCATGAACCGGCACGAGTTGCTGGCCGGATTTATCTGCGGTCTGCTTCCCTTCGTACTGCTGCTGCCTATAAAACTGTGGATTGCCACCCTCTTTCCCCTGCTCACCTTCTTCCTGCTGTACCGGCTGATGAAACGGCGCCTGCAAGGATATACGGGTGACTGCTGCGGGGCCACTTTCCTGCTCTGCGAGCTATCCTTCTACTTGGGAAGCCTTATTCTGATTATAAATTAACAACTGAAAATCAAAGATGGAAGTAATACTCATCCGACACACTTCGGTAGATGTTCCTCCGGGCGTATGCTATGGGCAGACCGATGTTCCCCTGAAGCCCACGTTTGAAGCGGAAGCCGCCGTGACGGCAGAAAACCTGAAAACATACCTCCCGTTCGACCACGTCTACACCAGCCCCCTTACCCGTTGCGTACGTCTCGCCGCCTATTGCGGCTATCCCGATGCGGAACGGGAAGAACGAATTATGGAAATCAATTTTGGCGACTGGGAGATGAAGCCGTTCGAGCAGAATGAAGACCTGCGCCTGCAGGAATGGTATGCCGACTACATGAACGTGGCAGCTACCGGCGGAGAATCTTTTACCATGCAATACCGGCGTGTCGGCCAGTTTCTGGACGAGTTGAGAAAGAAGCCCTATGCACGCGTTGCCATCTTCGCACACGGAGGCGTATTAATCTGCGCGCAACTCTATGTCGGCATCCTCAAAGCCGAAGAAGCCTTCGACGCATTGACGCCCTATGGTGGCATCGTCCACATCCATCTCGACAAGGAATAATGAACGAAATAGTAGGGCCTTCCTCCGCTTCGGTTTGTACTTTGTAGATACCTCCCAAATAATGAATAAAATGGGCATTGATTTCATGGCGAATCAAGTTCGTTTTATTCTCAGATAGAAAAGCAGCATCAGCAGCAGACAGACGCCCAGGAGTATAAATCCTATGCGGCAATTCATGTCCTGAATCTTCTGCTTCTCCAACAGCAGCTCGTCAATGTGATAAATCTCCTTCACCTGCTTCAACTGGCTGGCCGAGAAGGCATTGTTCAGCAAATCCTGCTCGCGCATCAGGTAGCACCGGGTCTCGATGGCCCCATGTCAATGTCCCCCTTGTCATATTGCGTACTCGCCTTGTAGTTTATCAAAGTGGCAAAGGTGAAGACGTAATTGTTCAGTACCGTAGGGGGCACCTCGTCTATCAATGCGATGCTTTTGTCATACTCATCGGGCTTGGCACATTGTAGGCGGTCAAGGCTGCCTCATGCTCTCCGGTGGCCATCAGATAACGGGCATCTATAACCAGAAGGTATTGCTGTATCTCCAGAATCAGCTGCATTTCAAGCTGGTCTATCTGTGCCAGACTATGGCTGGCAGCTTTTAAGGTCGCTCTGGGCAATGGCCATACGGATTTCTCCACGGAAAAGGTTTTCTTTAGTCCAAGAATCCGCTTTATCTGTTGCCGATGCAATTATTGTGCTCCCAAACCAAATAAAGAAAAGGAATATACAGTTGCTTTATCCTCATTTACAACACTTTACCTGCTTTAAAAGTTACATTTTTAATGCAATGCGGTCTTGTAAAGATATTATATCTTTTTGGAACGGACAAAGAATCAGTTAAAATAACAACATTTTAAAAACAAAAGGAAGCCAAGGTCGATGTCACGATTACGGCAACCACCATCCACCACTCCACACGCCGGTTGATGTGGACAGCCACACGCATATCTTCCGTCTTCAGAGGCCGTTCATTAGAACCGATATAAGGTTTCCATACCTCCTCGCCGAAATAGTTGTGCGGACCTCCGAAACGGCAGTCCAGAATACCGGCAAGAGCGGCTTCCGGATAACCGGAATTGGGACTGGCATGCTGGCTGCCATATCTGCCCACAAAAGCAAACAAGGAAAGACGACCGGAAACCAGCACCATCAGAAAGGCTGTCAGACGGGCGGGAATGTAATTGGCAGCGTCGTCCAGGCGGGCGGCGAAACAGCCGAACCGACAATAGCGCTCGTTCTTGTAGCCGACCATGGAATCCAGCGTGTTCACCATCTTATAGGCAAGCATGCCCGGAACTCCCAACAGCAGATACCAGAACAAGGGAGCAACCACCCCATCACTCAGATTCTCCGCCAATGTCTCCAATGCAGCAGTGCGTACCTCCTGCGCCGAGAGCGCAGATGTATCACGGCCCACGATGCGCGCCACCTGTTTTCGGCCTTCCTCCAAAGAACGGTCTACCGCCTTGAATACCATGCGCACTTCACGAACCAGTGTAGTACCTGCCAGGCAATAGAACATCAGCAGTATCTGCACCGTCAGCAGCATGCCCGGAGAAAAGAGTGCCGCCAAACGGAGCAGCAGAAGCGTGACGAAATACACACCAGCCACGAGGAGCACCGTCATAAGCGCTCCTTTCAGAAAACGCGAATCGCCCCGGTTCAACCGGTGCTCACAGAAAGAGATGGCCTTGCCGAAAGCCACAACCGGATGGGGTAGCCATGACGGGTCGCCCAGCCAGTAATCGAGCAGCCAGGCTGTGAGAAGCGGCAGGTTCAAGTTGAAGGCGACACCCAAAAGTATAAGCACATCTTCTTCCATCGGTTATTCCTCCTCAAGCCATTGTCCTACTGCTTTTACAAGCCTGTCATTCTCCTCCCGGCTCTGGGCGGCTATGCGGAAAAAGTGCTCATTCAGCCCGTCGAAGTTGGAGGCGTCCCGAATCAGGATGCCATGCTCCCCGGCCAGATAGTCTTTCAAGGCGGAAGCCTTGCCCATACGGAGGCACACCAGCATGAAATGGGTTTCGGTAGTCCACACTTCCAGTCCTCCCAATGCCTCGAGCGCACTGCGCAGGCGGGCAGCCTCTTGCAAATAAGACGCCACATCCAGCGGATTGGGAACATCGTGTTCCAGCAGATGGAGCCCTGCCTCAATGGCAAGCTGGTTGACCGACCAGGGCATACGGTTGGTACGCAGGCGATGCAGCAGGTGGGGAGCGCCGGTGACATATCCCAGTCGCAGACCGGGAACGGCATAACGCTTGGTCATGGAGTGCAGCAGCAAGACGTTGGGAAACTCCACCGCCTCGGCAGCAGAGAAAAGTGGACGCAAGGTGAAAAACTCGTAGGACTGGTCAATGACGAAACATACCTGCGGATTATGACCGATAAGTGTTGCCAGATATTCCTTCTCCACGACCGTTCCGGTAGGGTTATTGGGATTGCACAGCCACAGCATACGCACCTCTTCCGGCAAGCGATACCCCTCGCTCTCCATGGGAAGTCGGTAGAGGGAAGTGACCCGATGGCCGTGCATGCGGCAGGCATCGGCATATTCACTGAAAGTGGGTTGCACAATGACGGTGTTTGTCCCGCGGAAAGTCTGTGCTGTGAGATAGATGGCTTCGGTAGCTCCGTTCGTCACGCACACTGCCTCGGCAGGAAGGTGGTGGTGGCGGGCAAGGCAGGCCTCAAGCGTGTAAGGCTCCGGTTCGGGATAGTTGCCGATGCTGTCAATCCGGGCACACAGATGCGCCTTCAAGGCAGAGAGATTCACCCTGCTGTAAACGTTCGAGCTGAAATTGGCCGTAATCGGACGGCTGTATTTATAGGAATCGTCTCCGTGTCCTTCAATCATGGTTCTTTGTCAATATTTGGTAGATAAGCGGCAGGTTGACGTGGCGGCGCACGTGCTCGGCAAGCCTATCGTATTGTTCTTCTTTGAATGTATGATAATCGAAAGCGCCGGCATTCCCGGACAATTTGTCTGCAAAAGGCACAAGCAGGAAATCTATGAATTCCGGATTGTCGAGAATGCCATGAATATAGGTCCCCATGCAGGTGGAGTCCACGTAGTAACCATCGGTAGAGCCGTTCTCCAGAAGATTCAGGGGAGAATCGGGAGCACCTTCCACGGGGGTGGTCACTCCCATATGGATTTCATAGCCCTGCATTAATGGAGAATGGAGAGTGGAAGATGGAGAATGGGGATTGCACAGACCGAACTTCACCTGACGGGTCACCTTCTCTCCCGACATGCGGGTACTGATGGGCAACAGCCCCAGCCCGGGCAGGCGTTCGATGTCTCCCTCCACATGCTCAGGGTCGAGCACCTCCTGCCCCATCATCTGATAGCCGCCGCAGATGCCCATCACGGTGGCACCTTCACGGTGGGCACGGATGATGGCAGCTGCCACACCGTTACGGCGCAATTCGTAAAGGTCATCAAGCGTGCTCTTGGAGCCGGGCAGCAGGATGACGTCGGCCTTTGCCAGCTCATCCACATTGTTAGTATAGAAGAGATGTACGCGCGGGTCACGTTCCAGGACATTAAAATCGGTGAAGTTACTGAGGTGGCGCAGCAGAATGACGGCGATGTTCACCTTTCCCTTCTCGGCACGGACAGACTTTGCGGCAAGCGCCACGGAGTCTTCTTCTTCAATGTAGATATCACGGTAGTAAGGCACCACCCCGACAACGGGAATGCCGCAAAGCTCCTCCAGCATCGTAATGCCCGACTCGAAGAGACGTATATCCCCCCGGAACTTGTTGATAAGAATTCCTTTAATTCGCTCCCGCTCATGGGGACGAAGCAACATCAGCGAACCGTAGACGCTGGCAAACACACCGCCACGGTCAATGTCGCCCACAAGAATTACATCGGCTCCGGCATGCAGGGCCATCGGCAGATTGACAAGGTCGGTATCCCGCAGATTGATTTCGGAGATGCTTCCCGCGCCTTCCAGCACAACGGGATTATAGCGGGCGGCAAGGCGGTCGTAGGCAGCACAAACCTCCCGGCGCAGTTCGTCGCGTCCTTCCTTGCGGAAATAATCATAAGCATTGCGGTTGCCGATAGGACGCCCGTTAAGAACAACCTGCGAGGTATGGTCCGACTGTGGTTTCAGCAGCAGCGGATTCATGTCCGTGTGGCAAGGCACTCCGGCGGCTTCTGCTTGCACAGCCTGGGCACGGCCTATCTCCAGCCCTTCGGGAGTGGCAAATGAATTGAGCGCCATATTCTGTGCCTTGAACGGTGCGGGCTGATAGCCGTCCTGCTTGAAGATGCGGCAGAAGGCGGCAGCAATGATGCTCTTTCCCACATCACTACCCGTCCCGGCAAACATAATCGGATGAAGTTTCTCCATAAATTCCATTTTAGCGAATGCAAAGATAGTGCAAATCCGAATATCTCTCCCATTCATAAGCCATATCTTCGGAAACTATTCGTTATATTTGTAACGTTCTATTCAAAAAGATGACTACTGAACAATTCCCACCTCCTCTTGTTTAGAGAAACAAGAACCCCTAAACCGAACGAACTTATGAATAATCTATTATGCCGGAGATTCTTTCTGGCTGCTGCCTGCGTACTGCTTGCCATCGGTGGAGTGGCCGCACAAACCTCCCTTCCCCTTAGCTTCGGTGATGCCCTAAGGCAGATGCAAAACGGCAACCGCAGCCTGAAAATAGCCGACAAGGGAATTGAAGCCGCCCGTGCGGAACGTGACAAACTGAATGCCCTCTGGTACCCCTCCCTGCAAGGTGCCGGTACGTTCGTGCATCTTTCCGAAAAGATAGAGGTAAAACAGCCCCTTTCCCAGTTCACCGACCCGGCAAAGGACTTTGTGCACAACATCGTGCCGGACGACCAATTAATTCATCAGCAGCATACTCGACCAGATAGGCTCCCATACCCTTGCCTTTCCACTGGCTCCACGCAACCTGACTTCCGTCGGCCTGACCGCCGAATGGGTCGTATTCTCCGGCGGCAAGCGCATCCGGGCCTCGAAGATAGGCAACACCATGATAGACATTGCCCGCGAAAACCGGGGACAGACCGATGCCACGCAACGCACCCTGCTGGCAGAAAGCTACTTCGGGCTGAAACTTGCGCAAGAGGTAGTACGCGTGCGGCAGGAGACTTACAACAGCCTACAACGCCATTACCAGAATGCCCTTAAACTGGAAGCTGCCGGCATGATAGACAAGGCAGGCCGGCTCTTTGCCCAAGTGAATATGGATGAAGCTGCCCGTTCACTGGAGGCTGCCCGGAAGGAGGCCTCCGTCGTGCAAAGTGCCCTGCGCACCCTGCTCAACCTGCAAGACACATGCAGCATCCATCCTACTTCGAAGCTTTTCATCAACGACCAACTGCCCGCCAAAGAGGAGTTCCTGCAAGCCATGCGGGTGGAGAACTACACCGTGAACCAACTGCAACTGCAGTCACAGATTGCCCGCCAGCAGCTCCGCATCGACCAGAGCGGCTACCTGCCGGACATCGCCGTATTCGGCAAGCAGACCCTCTATGCCCACGGCATACAAAGCAATCTTGTCCCCCGCACCATCGTAGGTGTGGGCTTCACCTGGAACCTGTTCGACGGACTGGCGCGTGAGAAGCGCATCCGCCAGTCGAAGATAACCCAGCAGACCCTTGCCCTGGGACAAGAAAAAGCCAAAGAAGACCTGAGCGTAGGCATCGACAAGCTCTACACCCAACTGCAAAAGGCACAAGACAACGTACGCGCCTTGAATACCACCATCGAGCTGAGCGAAGAGCTGGTGCGAATCCGCAAGAAATCCTTTGCCGAAGGCATGGCAACCAGTACCGAGGTCGTAGATGCGGAAACGATGCTGGCAACCGTCCGCGTGGCGCGTCTGGCAGCCTACTACGAATATGATGTGGCACTGATGAACCTGCTGGCTATCTGCGGAACGCCGGAACGGTTCGAGAAATATTTCGAGACAACTTATTAAAACCTACCCTTTATGAAAATCAATAATAAAAGCATCAGCATTGCATTCGTCATTATCCTGGCTGCAACGGTCATCATTTCACTTGCCGGCATGTTACTCATGAGCCGGCAGCCCCTGGTCCTGCAAGGACAAGTGGAAGCAACGGAAATACGTATCAGCGGAAAGCTACCCGGACGTGTGGACTCCTTCCTCGTACAAGAGGGCGACTGGGTGAAGGCAGGCGATACGCTTGTCGTCATCAACAGCCCCACCATCGAAGCCAAATACCGCCAGGTGAATGCCCAGGAGCAGGTGGCCCAGGAGCAGAACAAGAAGATAGACGCCGGTACCCGCCGCCAGATTGTGGCCACCGCCCGGCAACTCTGGAACAAGACGCAGAGCGACCTTGCCCTCGCCAAGACCACTTACCAACGCATTGTAACGCTTTATAAGGACAGTGTCGTCACCTCCCAGCGGCGTGACGAGGTGGAAGCCATGTACAAAGCCGCCCAAGCCGCCGAACGTGCCGCCTACGAGCAATACCAGATGGCCGTGGACGGAGCGCAGAGCGAGGACCGCGCCTCGGCTCGCAGCCTGGTGGAAGCGGCGCGAAGCACCGTCGATGAAGTCTCCTCCCTCCTCGTCGACTCCCGTCTCACCGCTCCCGAAGACGGCCAGATAGCCACCATCTTCCCCAAACGCGGAGAACTGGTGGCTCCCGGAACTCCCATCATGAGCCTCGTCGTGATGGACGATGCACACGTGGTACTGAACATACGCGAGGACCTGATGCCGCAATTCAAGATAGGAGGCACTTTCCGTGCCGATGTCCCCGCCATCGACGGCAAGGACATTGAATTCCGCATCTACTACATCAGTCCGCTGGGCAGCTTCGCCACCTGGAAATCCACCAAACAGACGGGCAGCTATGACATGCAGACGTTCGAAATACACGCACGTCCCACACAGCAGGTAGAGGGATTGAGACCGGGGATGTCCGTACTCTTAAAAATGAAGAATAAAAAATGAAAGATAAAGAATTTGGCTACGCAATGAAAGCGCTCCGCATGGTTATCCGTCGCGAATGGCACCGCATGACCTCCCGCCGTCTATACCTCGGCGTCTGCGTCGTGCTACCCTTGCTCTGTTTGTTCTTCATGGCCACCATCTTTGGAAACGGACAGATGGAGAACATTCCCGTGGGTATCGTCGACCTGGACAACACTGCCACTTCGCGCAATATCTCCCAGCGCATCTCTGCCGCCCCCACCTTCCGTGTGACAAAGCACTTCACCGACGAAGCCAACGCACGCCGGGCATTGCAACGGAAGGACATATACGACTACCTCGTCATCCCGCCCCACTTCGAACAGAAGGCGGTGACGGGAACTGGCGCAACGCTCACCTATTATTACCACTATGCCCTTCTTTCGGTAGGCAGCGAGCTGATGGCGGCGTTCGAGAATACGCTTGCCCCCGTGGCGCTCTCGCCCATCGTGATGCAGGCCGAAGCTCTGGGAGTTAGCGGAGAACAGATACAAACCTTCCTGCTCCCCGTAGAAGCCAGTACCCATCCCCTCTACAACCCGGACATGGACTACTCCATCTACCTGAGCCAGCCTTTCTTTTTCGTACTGTTCCAGATACTCATCCTGCTCACCACCGTCTACTCCATAGGCAGCGAACTGAAATTCGGCAGCGCCGGCGAATGGCTGGAGATGGCACGAGGCAATATCCTCACTGCCGTAGCAGGGAAACTGCTGCCCTATACCCTCATCTTCTCGTCCATCGGTATCCTGGCAAACTATGTACTGTTCGGCCCGCTACATATCCCCTTCGCTGGCAGTCTGTGGCTGATGAATGCAGTGACCGTGCTCTTCATCATCGCTACCCAGGCATTGGCGGTCTTTATCTATTCTGTCTTTCCCAAGATTGCCTATATCATCAGTGTAGTATCCATGGTGGGGTCGTTGGGGGCTACGCTGTCCGGAGTCACGTTTCCCGTTACAGCCATGTATGCGCCCGTGCATGCGGCCTCCTACCTCTTCCCCGTGCGGCACTTCACGGAGGCAGCACAAGCCATGATTTACTTCGATGCAGGGTTTGCCTACTTCTGGCAGTCGGTAGCTACACTCTTCATCTTCCTATTGGCAGCACTGCTGATACTGCCATTGCTGAAATGGTGGATAAAAAAAGAGATAAGGGAAGAAGCAATCTCTGCCTCCCCATCACCTTGCCCACCTACCGCATTGTCAACAGCTTCCGTCATCCGCCACGAGTGGCATGCCATCGCCACCAATCCCGCCATCCTGCTCGTGCTGGCAGGCGGTATCTTCCTCTACGGACTGCTCTACAACTACATGTACGCCCCCAACCTGGTGCGCAAGGCTCCCGTCGCAGTGGTAGACCTCTCCCACTCCGCCCTCAGCCGCGAATACATCCGACTGCTCGACGCCACTCCCCAGACCGCCGTCTACGGCCAGACACCCAACATCCTCGAAGCCCGCCAATGGATGAAGCAGGGCGACGTAGCAGGCATCCTTTACCTGCCTGCCGACTTCGAGACACGTGTAGCACGGGGCGAGACTTCGGTCTTCGTACTCTATGCCGCCACGGACGCTTTCCTCAACTTCAAAGGACTGCAAGAATCCAGTGCGCGCGTCATGCTTGCCGTGAACGATGCCCACCGCATGGAGGGCACCGTATTCCTACCTCCGCAAGGACTGCTGGCAGTGGCTTCGTCCGCTCCCGTCAGCGTGTCCGGCACGGCGCTCTACAACTATACAGAGGGCTACGGTTCCTATCTGATTCCCGCCGTCCTAATTGTCATCATCTTCCAGACGATGCTGATGGTGATTGCCATGCTGACGGGCGAGGAAGCGGAAGCCCGAAGAAAAGGAATACGGCTGATGCGTGCCGACTCATTGAAGGATACATTACGGATTGTCGGAGGCAGGACCTTCGTATACTTCATGCTCTACGTGGTGTTTTCCCTATTCCTGCTGGGACTGTTGCCGCACCTGTTCAGCATCCCACACATCGGCAGCGGAGGAGACATCGTCACAATGATGATACCCTTCCTGTTGGGCACGAGTTTCCTTGCCCTGGCCGTCTCCCGCTGGTTTACAGACTCCGAAGCGCCGTTGCTGATGATAGCCTTCTTCTCTGTGGGCTATATCTTCCTTTCGGGCGTGTCCTATCCGCTGGAGCTGATGCCGTGGTATTGGCAGACAGCCCACTATCTGTTTCCGGCAGGTCCTGCCGTACTTGCTTTTGTAAAACTGAATTCAATGGGTGGAACGCTGGCCGACGTATGGCCGCAGATGTTGACGATGTGGATACAAGTATTGGTCTATGGAACTTTGGCGCTCTGCACTACACGCCACCTCTACGGAAAAGGAAAAGTGAAGGCATAAAAAAAGGCTATCTATCCCAGACAGCCAATCTTTTGTTAACCTTAAATCTAATACTATGAAAAACACATTGCAAATATACGGACTCCTCCGAATTCTCCAAAATTTCAGCTCATAACGATCTTATTTATAACATGGTTTAATAGGAATATGCCGTTGTTAACAGATAGAGGCTGGTCAAATAAGAAATTTTCACTATCTTCATCCCCAAAATCGAACATCATAACTAAAGAATATTTTGCCATGATTCATACCATACTCGATACAGACCTTTACAAATTCACCACCTCGTATGCCTACATCAAATTGTTTCCCTATGCCATGGGCACTTTCAGCTTCAAGGACAGAGACGACACCGCCTATACGGACACGTTTCTGAAGGAACTGCAAGAGGCGGTGGACAGCCTGGCACAGACCGTACTTACTGCCGAAGAGCTGGAATACATGACCCGCCACTGCCGTTTCCTGCCGAGGGTCTATTGGGAGTGGCTCTCCTCCTTCCGCTTCCAGCCGGAGAAGGTAAGCATCCATCTGGACGAGGACCGGCACCTGAACATTGAAATCACGGACTATCTGTACAAGGCCACCCTTTACGAAGTCCCCCTGCTTTCCATCGTATCCGAAATAAAGAACCGTTCTTTGGGAAACGTGGCCGACATGGACGGCATACTCTGCAAACTGTCCGAAAAGGTGGCACTCTCCAACCGACACCAGCTGTATTTTTCAGAGTTCGGCACCCGGAGACGCTTCTCGTTCGAGGTACAGGACAAAGTCATAGACCGTCTGAAGGAAGCCGCCGAATACTGTACCGGGACTTCCAACTGCCACTTCGCCATGAAATACGGCATGAAGCCTATGGGGACGCATCCGCATGAATGGTTCATGTTCCACGGCGCACAGTTCGGCTACAAACACGCCAACTACATGGCCTTGGAAAACTGGGTGAACGTGTACGACGGTGACTTGGGCATCGCACTGTCCGATACCTATACCTCCGGCATTTTCTTAAGTAACCTGAGCCGCAAGCAGGCCAAACTATTCGACGGTGTACGCTGCGACTCCGGCGATGAATTCGATTTCACCGACAAGCTCGTTGCCCGCTACCGCGAACTGGGCATCGACCCTACCACTAAAACCATCGTCTTCAGCAATGCGCTCGACTTTGGCAAGGCACTCGACATCCAGGAGCATTGCAGGAGCAAAATCCGCTGCTCCTTCGGCATCGGCACCAATCTGACGAATGATACCGGATTCAAGCCCTCCAACATTGTAATGAAACTGACGCAATGCAAGATGAACGTCAACCAGGAATGGCGCGAATGTGTGAAGCTGTCCGACGATGCAGGAAAGCATATCGGCAGCGAAGCGGAAGTACGGGCATGTCTGTATGATTTAAGGCTCGGACAGCAAATAGAACCCCTATGCTGAAAACAGCTTCCCGGCGGTTAGCGATAAGTGCTTACTGTCTTTTCCTTTTGTAGGCAAACTCTTGCCATTTCTCCTCCGGCCAGTCCTGCCGCTGCATCTCCATGCGGACCATGACGAAGAACAAGTCCGAAAGGCGGTTGATGAAGCGCAGAATATCCTCGTTCACGGGGTCTTGGCGATGGAGTGTCCACAAACGACGTTCGGCACGGCGGGCCACGGTACGGGCAAACTGCAGTTGGGCTGATATGGGAGTGCCACCGGGCAAAAGGAAGTAGCCGTTGTCCGTTAGCAGGACGGTCATGGCATCCATCTCCTGCTCACAACGTAGCGTGAGCTCTGCGGCAGAAAGCGGATTAGGATTTACCACTCCCGAGGGAGTGGCCACATGGCTCATTACCACCATCAGTTCCCGCTGGACAGCATGCAGCAACTCCTGCCAACCATCTTCTGCCGCCAGCATGGAGCGCACGATACCAATTACGGCATTCAATTCATCAAGGCATCCGTTTGCCTCGATACGGATGTCATCTTTCGGCACACGCGCGCCACCATGAATACCCGTTGTTCCTTTGTCTCCAGTTTTGGTATAGACTCTTTTCATACTCTATTTGATAAATCAGTAGGGTCTTCCAAAGAAGACAAGCGATAAGTATTCAGTTTCATAATCATAATATATTTAAATGAAAACAAAGATACTCCACTATTTCAAGAACACAAACGAAATTACATAAAATATCAATGCGCTATTTTAGAGTTCACCGAACAAAGCCATCACATCCACCTCGCCCCAATACAGATGCATATAACTGGCTATCAGATTCTTATAGCGAAAGACGGGAGTGGTTACCTTCCCTCCTTTGGCATTGTAGACCTGCGCTATCGAGGGAGGAAGACTGCACGCACCACCTTCTTTTCCATCAGTTTCGGGCACGGCAAACTGCGTATAATGGAATTCGTGTCCTTTAAGCCGCCATCCGTTATAGTCGAACCGGCGGTATCCCAATGTCAGTTTCCTGCGTTTACGCTCGTTTGTAACGCTGAAAGGCAATACTCCTACCATCTCATTTCTGATATTGCCTACACTGCTCCCGGCGTTTCTTCCATCGCTTCCGCTGCTTCTCCCGCCATCTCCGGCGATTCTTCCATCGGTATCAATACTTCCCCCGTCCGTATCCCCATCAGAAAGAACGGACTGCGAAAGATATATCATCCCCCCGCATTCTGCCAGCGTCCTGCCACCGGCCTCTATATAGCTGCGGATAGACTCCCTGGCAAGCCTTGCCCCGGCAAGTTCCTCCAGACGGTTCTCGGGATAGCCGCCGGGCAGATAGAGCAAATCCGTCTCTTGCGGAATAGCCCGGTCTTGCTCCGGATTGAAGAAAGTGACCGTGCCCATACGGCGCAGAATATCCAGATGCTCCGCATAGAGGAAGGAAAAGGACTCTTCGTTGCGCGCTACCGAGATATGCAGCTTCCCCGGCTCTGATAGTACCGACTTCTCCTCCACTGCCGCCGCAGGCAATGGAAGCCCGATTGTCGAGAGCAGCAGTTCCCAGTCCACATGTTCCTCCAGCAAGCCTGCCAGCATGTCCAGCCCCTCCGTCTCCTTAGAACGGCTGAAATCCAGCCCCAGATGGCGTGACTCCTGCTCCAGTTCCTTCCGTTTGGGCAGATAGCCCAGACAAGTCACGTTCAAGTCTTCACAGACCTCCTGCAGCATCCGGTAGTGGTGGGGTGAGCCGACACGATTGAAGATAACTCCCGCAATACGTATATCCGGACGGAAATTGATGAACCCCGACAACAAAGGAGCCATGGAATAGGCAGCCGACTTGGCATCGACCACCAGCACCACAGGAATACCCAAGAGCCGTGCCACTTCTGCCGACGAGCCCCGGTCGCGGTCGTACCCGTCGTACATCCCCATCATCCCCTCGACCACGGCAACATCAGCATCTGCCGAATAGCGTGCATACAGACTGCTTACGTGCTCCTGAGATGCCATGAAAATATCCAGATTGATGGAAGGACGGCCACATACCGCCTCGTGATACTTAGTATCTATATAATCGGGACCGCACTTGAAAGGCTGCACCTTCAGACCTTTCTTCACAAACAATGCCATCAGTCCACGACTGACGGTGGTCTTTCCACTGCCCGATGTAGGGGCGGCTATGAGAAACTGAGGAATGGAACGCATAATTAATGTGCTAATGATTTAATGTGCCAATGTGCTAATCGGCTGCGCTATACTTGCGCTACTTCCCCATGCCGCAGGTCATTGGCACATTGGCATATTGGCACATTAGCACATTTTCCTCCTGCAAAGGTAAACATATCTCCGACAAAAGTTTTATCTTAGCTGCGAAAATAAAACATATCACCATGATAACCGAAGAACTTAAGAAACTCTACATCGCACATACCGGACACGAACCGGAACAGATTGACGAACTCCCCTCCTCCGGCTCCAACCGGCGCTACTTCCGCCTCAGCGGAAACCCTACACTTATCGGTGTCAGCGGAGAGTCCGTGGAGGAGAACCGCGCCTTCCTCTACATGGCAGAACATTTCCGCCAGAAAGGACTGCCCGTGCCGCAAGTGTTCATCCGCTCCGAAGATGACATCTACTACCTGCAAGAAGACCTGGGCGACTCGCTTCTGTTCAATGCCATAGAGAAGGGACGCAAGACCAGCGTATTCGGCGAGGATGAGAAGCAGTTGCTGCGCAAGACCCTCCGCCTGCTGCCCGCCGTGCAGTTTGCCGGGGCCGACGGCATGGACTTCTCCTACTGCTACCCGCAGGCGGAGTTCAACAGTCGCAGCATACTGTGGGACCTGAACTACTTTAAGTACTGCTTCCTCAAGGCAACAGGGATGGACTTTCAGGAAGACCGCCTGGAGGACGACTTCCAGAAGATGGCGGACGTGTTGCTCCGCAGCAGCTCCGCCACCTTCATGTACCGCGACTTCCAGAGCCGCAACGTCATGATAAAGGACGGCGAGCCCTGGCTCATCGACTTTCAGGGCGGTCGCAAAGGTCCGGTCTACTATGACGTAGCCTCCTTTCTGTGGCAGGCCAAAGCCAACTATCCCGACAGCCTGCGCCAAGAGCTGCTGAAGGAATACATCGACGCCCTGCGCAAGTACCAGCCCGTAGACGAGGCATATTTCCATGCCCAGCTCCGCCACTTCGTGTTATTCCGCACCATGCAGGTGCTGGGCGCCTACGGCTTCCGCGGCTACTTCGAGAAGAAGCCCCACTTCATACAAAGTGTCCCCTTCGCCATCGAGAACCTGCGCCAGCTGCTCCAGGAGCCTTACCCCGAATATCCCTACCTCTGCCGGATTCTGCGCCAGCTCACCGAGCTGAAACAGTTTACGGACGACCTGCAAAAGCGCCGCCTCGTGGTGAAAGTCACCAGCTTTGCCTACAAGAAGGGCATTCCCGAAGATTCCACAGGCAACGGAGGAGGTTTCGTCTTTGACTGCCGCGCCGTGAACAATCCCGGCAAGTACGAGCGCTACAAGCCCTTCACGGGACTGGACGAACCCGTTATCCGCTTTCTGGAAGATGACGGCGAGATAGCCGTATTCCTGGAGCATGTCTACGCCCTTGTCGACGCTTCCGTGAAGCGCTACATGGAACGTGGCTTTACCAACCTGTCTGTCTGCTTCGGCTGCACCGGCGGGCAGCACCGCTCCGTCTACTCGGCACAACACCTGGCGGAACATCTACACAAGAGGTTCGGCGTGCAAGTGAATCTGATACATAGAGAACAGAATATTGAACAGACGTTTAAGGCCAAAGTTTAATGTGCTAATGTGAGAATATGCCAATATGAAAGCTATGATTTTCGCCGCCGGTCTGGGCACCCGGTTGCGCCCCTTGACGGACCATATGCCCAAAGCCCTCGTTCCCGTGGCAGGAAAGCCCATGCTGGAGCAGGTGATACTGCGGTTGAAGGAAGCAGGATTTAACGAGATAACGGTCAACATCCACCACTTCGGGGAGCAGATTATCGACTTCCTCCGTGCCCACGACAACTTCGGCACGGAGATTCACCTCAGCGATGAACGCGGCATGCTGCTCGATACCGGAGGAGGCATCAAAAAGGCACGTCCCTTTCTGGACGGGCAGGAACCTTTCCTGGTGCACAATGCGGATATCCTGACGGACATCGACCTTGCAGGCCTCTACCGCCACCATCTGGAAAGTGATGCGGAGTCTACCCTGCTCGTGAGCGAGCGCAAGACTTCCCGCTATCTCCTTTTTGACGACGACTACCACCTGCACGGCTGGATAAACAAGTCCACCGGAGAGGTGAAACCGGCAGGCTTCGACTACCGGGAAACGAAGTACCGGGAACTCGCCTTCGGAGGTATCCACATCATCTCCCCCTCCCTCTTCCACCTGATGGACGATGGGCAGTGGAACGGCAAGTTCTCCATCATTCCTTTCTACTTGTCCGCCTGCACAAAGGTGCACATACAAGGCTATCCGCTGCAAGGATTCCGCTGGTTCGACATCGGCAAACCGGAGACACTGGCACAAGCGGAGGAATACTACAAACAAAAATAACAAGTAATGTAAAGCAGCCTAACATTACTTGTTAGCTCCCTTTACATTACTTGTTATCAAATCAACCTATGTACCATAGATTATCTATGGTGAAACTACGCCAACGCCAGTATCAGCAACTGAGCCGTCAGCACCCGCAGGAACATAGCCAGCGGATAGACTGTGGCGTATCCCACCGCAGGGGCATCGCAGGATGTCAAGTCCGAGGAATAGGCCAATGCAGGTGGATTGGTGTTAGCTCCGGACAGCACACCTATCAGCGTATAGTAGTTCAGCTTCCAGAAATAGCGCCCCATGAATCCTGTCACCAGCAACGGGACAACCGTGATGATGGCCCCATAGCCAATCCACACATAGCCGCCTTCGTAGATAATGGTATCGATGAATCCCTTTCCTGCACCCAACCCCACGCAGGCCAGGAACAAAGCTATACCGATTTCGCGTATCATCAGATTGGCGCTCATCGTCGTGTAGGTTATCAGCTTATATTGAGGCCCGAAACGGCTGATGAGGATGGAAACCACCAACGGTCCGCCGGCCAGTCCCAGTTTCACGGGTTGGGGAATGCCGGGGAACATGAACGGCAGACTGCCCAAGATACATCCCAGGGCAATACCCAGGAAGATAGGAATCAAGTTTGGATGGTTGAGACGCTTCAGCGAGTTTCCCAATACCTTCTCCGCATGGCTCACGGCAAGCTCACTGCCTACAATCGTCACACGGTCTCCCATCTGCAACTGCAAGTGGGGAGTTGCCACCAGATCCACGCCCGAACGGTTGATACGGGTGATGCAGGCACCGAAGTTGTTACGTATCTTGAGCTGAGACAGAGACTTGCCGTTCAGTTCCGGCTTGGTGATGAGGATGCGACGTGAAATCAAGTTCTTGTCCTCCCGTTCCCACTCCACCGAAATTTTTCTTCCGAAGAAGGCAACAATGGCCTCCACATCTTTCGGGTTGGTAATGAACAGAATTTCATCCTGCATGTGCAGCACTGTATCGGCATTCGCCAGTTCTGTTTCCTGACTGCCGGTGTGCCGGATGCGGGAGATGACAAACGCACGGTTCAACAATGGTTTCACATCTCTGATCCGCTTGCCGTCTATTGCCTCATTGCGTATCTCTACCGATATGGGATGCACGGTCAGCTCCTGCAGATGGCCCAGCCCGTGCTCGGCATCCTCCTCTTCTTTTTTGGTGTTAATCCGCATGAAGAACTTCAAGGCAAGCAGCGCCAAGATGCAGCCCACCACACCCAGCGGATAGGCAACGGCATATCCGAGTGCGATTTCCGGAGCATCCACCCCGTTGAGGTCACTGTTTGCCTGCTGGGCAGCACCCAGACCGGGGGTATTGGTCACGGCTCCGGACAAGATACCCACCATCGTAGTAATGGGAATTCCGGTGGCAAAGTGCAACACAATGGTGATAACCACGCTGAGGAAGACGGAAAGCATTGCTACCATGTTCAGCGTAAGTCCGCCCTTCTTGAAAGCGGAGAAGAATCCCGGTCCCACTTGCAGACCGATGGAATAGACAAACAGTATCAAGCCGAACTCCTTCAGGAAGTGCAGCAGATGTTCGTCGAGGTTCATGTCGAAATGTCCGAAGACAATGCCCACAAACAAAATCCAGGTGACACCCAGCGAGATACCCGCCACCTTCAACTTGCCCAGCATGATACCGAAGGTGATGACCAGGGACAGAATCAGGACAGAGTGTGCCACTCCTCCGCCCCAAAGATTGGGATAACCCTCAAAGAGGTTTCTTAATAGTTCCATAGTTTCTATCTTTAGTTTTTACTTTTCAGCCTTATTGTTTAATTCTTAATTCTCTATTTAAAAAGTGTATCCCCACAGAAATCACTTCTCCGGGGATACGCATTTCACACATAAAAAATAACTACTATTATAAAGGCATGTTGCCGTGCTTTTTCGGTGGATTGCTCTGATTCTTGTTGTGCGCCATCTCCAATGCCTGCACCAGCTTGTAGCGGGTATCGCGCGGCATGATGACCTCGTCTATGAGGCCACGCTCGGCAGCGCGGTAAGGGTTGGAGAACTTGCTTTCGTACTCCTTGATAATCTCCTGCTTCTCTTCGGCAGAGGACTTACGGTAGAGGATGTTCACCGCACCCTCGGCACCCATCACGGCGATTTCCGCCTGCGGATAAGCCAGGTTCACGTCGGCACCCGTCGGCTTGCTGGACATCACGATGTAGGCGCCGCCGTATGCCTTGCGGGTAATCAGCGTTATCTTGGGCACGGTAGCCTCAGCGTAGGCATAGACAATCTTGGCGCCGTGGCGGATGATGCCGTTGTGCTCCTGCATCGTTCCGGGCAAGAAGCCGGGAACATCTTCGAAGGTTATCAGCGGGATGTTGAAGCAGTCGCAGAAACGAATGAAACGTGCCGCCTTGTCGCTGGCATCAATATCGAGCACACCCGCCAAATAGGCAGGTTGGTTTGCCACGATACCTACCGAACGCCCGTTCAGACGACCGAAACCGATAACGACGTTCTTGGCAAAGTGAGGCATCACTTCGAAGAAGTACTGGTTGTCCAGCACCGGTTCTATAATATCCTTGATGTCATAGGGCATGTTCGGGTCTTCGGGGATGACGGTCTGAAGCGTCTCTACCCGGCGATGGATATCGTCGGAACAGGGAATGAAGGGAGCATCCTCCATATTGTTGGACGGCAGGAAACTCAGCAGCTCGCGGATGCTCATCAGTGTCTCCTCCTCCGTATTGCACATGAAGTGGGTAACGCCGCTCTTGCTGCTATGCGTATAGGCACCGCCCAGTTCCTCCTTGTCCACCTCCTCGTGGGTCACGGTCTTTACCACGTCCGGACCGGTGATGAACATGTGGCTCTGCTCCTTTACCATGAAGATAAAGTCGGTAAGCGCCGGAGAGTAGCATGCCCCACCGGCACACGGCCCCAGAATAGCAGATATCTGCGGGATGACACCCGACGCAATGGTGTTCTGATAGAAGATGGAGGCATAGCCTGCCAAGCTGTTCACACCTTCCTGAATGCGCGCGCCGCCCGAATCGTTGAGGGCAATGACGGGAGCGCCGTTCTTCAGGGCAAGCTGCTGCACCTTCACAATCTTTGCGGCATTCGTCTCGCTGAGCGAACCGCCGTGCGCCGTGAAGTCGTAGGCATAGACAAATACAAGGCGGCCGTCTATCTTTCCGTAACCGGACACCATGCCGTCTCCGGCAATCTGCTTCTTCTCCATGCCGAAGTTGGTGCAGCGATGGTTCACGAACTTGTCCAACTCATTGAACGAGCCTTTGTCCAGCAGCATGTCAATACGTTCGCGGGCAGTCATGCGGCCGGAGGCGTGTTGTTTCTCTATCTTGTCTACGCCCCCACCCAGCGAGGCACGTTTGTCCAGTTCCTCAAACTGGCGATATATTTCTTCTCTGTTCATATTTGCATTTACAATTTAGTGATTTATAATATACGGACTGAATGCGACTCGGGATTATTCCTCCTTTATCAACTCCAATTCAATCAATACTTGGTTGGCATTCACCGGTTCGCCCTCGCTCACGAGAATGTTGCGGACGATGCAGTCGGCATTCACCTTATAGTTACTCTGCATCTTCATGGCTTCCAGCACCACGGCAATGTCTCCGGCAGCCAGTCGGTCGCCCACCTTGACGGGGATGCTCACTACCTTGCCCGGCATCGGCGCCAGAATCTTGTCGCCCTGCTTCTCGTCGGTTCCTTTCTTCATGTGCAGATACTTGGCTTGCGTGTCCACGATGTCCACATGAAAGGAACGCTGGAGCATGCTGATGTCATAACTCTTGCCGCCCTCGCCGCGCACAAGGCCTGCGTTGAACGAGTTTCCGTTGTGCAGGATGGAGCAACTTCCGTTCTCTGCCATCACAATGTCCACTTCGTAGGGCTTTCCGTCAATGGTAAGTTGTACCTTATTCCCTTCCTTACCCACCAGGGTAATGTCTGCGATACGGTCTCCTATATGTATTTCCATTATTAATTCTCCATTATTAATTATCCATTCCTTAAATCCTGAGCACTCCCTTCTGCAAGCCAAATTCCCTCCAACGGCTGATGGGGCGGGCATCGGGTAGCTGTGCCGAAACATTCTCCTCCAGATTAACCAGATAGTCCATATAGGCGGCTATCATGGCAATGTTCTCCAACTCTTCGTTGGTGGTATTGGTGCGTACCAGCATGCGGGCGTTCTTCTCGATAAATAGGGTGTTGTACTCTCCCTTCACAAAGTCGGGCACGTGCATGATGCGCTTCAGATAGGCAAGGTTGGTCTTTACGCCCGTAATCTTGTACTCGTAGAGCACACGGCGCATACGCTCGATGGCATACTGGCGGGTGGTTGCCCATACGATGAGCTTACCTATCATGGGGTCGTAGTAGATGGGAATCTCATAGCCGTCGTACACGTAGCTGTCAATGCGGACACCGATTCCGTTCGGTTCCGTCAGTTGCTTGATGACACCGGGAGACGGCATGAAGTTGTTTTCCGTATCTTCGGCACAGATGCGGCACTCTATAGCATGGCCGCGCTGGAACAGTTCCTCCTGCTTGAGGTGCAGCACCTCGTCGTTGGCAATGCGGATTTGCTCTTTCACCAGGTCCACGCCTACCACTTCTTCCGTGATGGGGTGCTCCACTTGCAAGCGCGTATTCATTTCGAGGAAGTAGAACCGACGGTTCTTGTCTACCAAAAACTCGATGGTACCTGCACCGGAGTAGTTCACTGCCTTGGCTGCGGCAACCGCCTTCTCCCCCATCTCCCGGCGCAATTCCGGCGTAAGGAAGGGTGACGGGCTTTCTTCTACCACCTTCTGATTGCGGCGTTGCACGGAGCATTCGCGGTCGAAGAGGTGGATGACGTTGCCGTGGTTGTCGCCCAATATCTGGAACTCGATGTGATGGGGTTCTTCCACGAACTTTTCCAGATAGACCGTGTCGTCTCCAAAGGAGGACATGGACTCGGAGCGTGCCGTGTTGTAGGCTTCCACCACTTCGCTCTCGCTATGGATAAGGCGCATACCTTTACCACCGCCACCCATAGACGCCTTCAGCATCACGGGATAACCTATCTCGTTGCAGATGCGCACGGCTTCTTCGGCACTCTGCAAAGGTTGTTCCGTTCCGGGAACCACGGGTACGCCTGCCGCAATCATTCGCTTGCGGGCAGCTATCTTGTCGCCCATCGCCTCCATCGTCTCGGCAGCGGGACCGATAAAGATAATCCCTTCCTCCTTGCAACGGCGTGCAAACTCCGAGTTCTCCGACAAAAAGCCGTAACCCGGATGAATGGCATCGGCACCGCATCGCTTTGCCGTGGCAATCACTTTCTCAATATTCAGATAACTCTCTTTTGCCACGGCCGGTCCTATCGGATAAGCCTCATCGGCATATGCCACATGATGAGAGGTGCGGTCGGCCTCGGAGAAGACGGCAACCGTAAGCAGTCCCATCTCCCGGCACGAACGCATGACGCGCAAGGCAATCTCACCTCTGTTGGCAATCAATACTTTCTTAATCATTTTACTTTTTCTTTAATATATAAAGGATATATATAGTCACACCACAATGCGGACATACCTTTAACAAAGGCATTCCATTTCTTGTTTAAATGTTCAACTAATATCTTCGTACTGTCTTCCTAACCCACGAGCAAAGGCAGCCTTTAATGAATGGCAGGTCTTCTGACTGACTCCTAATCCTGAAGCCTTCCCGATATTTCAATGCATATCAGTGGCAAGGGTATTTTTCATGATTTAAAACGGAGTTTCACAGCAGCGGGACTGTCCGGGATTTACACCCGATTCCCTTTTAATCCAGATAATAGAAACATGCATCCGGAACCAATTCGTGGGCAAAGATAATGGAAACCGGATGCAATGCAAAAAATCAGACTACATATTTATTGGTATTTTCAAATTTCCCTTCATATATCAACAGATATCTATTGACTGTTACCGTCTGAAACGGTAAGTAATATCTTCCATCCTTCCCTGCTCTATGCGATAGAGACGCTGGTTGGTATGCTCCGATTTCAAGCCGCCAAGACTTTCGACGTACGGTCCCAACTTGATATACTGGAAGTACCGTGTATCCAATCTTTCGGGAAGCTCCTCCTTACCGGAGTACCAGCCTACCTTTACAGCAGGGAACGCCTGCCCGGAGGAAATGAACCTTGCCAGCCGTTCCACTTCCATCGGTTCGGCATCTCCCCCCATGAAGCAGACGCAAGTTGCCGCACTTCCATACTTTTGGAGAAGTGCGGAAAGGCTCTCTTCCGTCAGCAAGTCGCCCACATCCTCCATCAGATAGGCACTATGGCAGCCTTTGCAACGATTGGGACAATTGGATATATTGATGGCAAGCGTCACCTCGTCCGGTATCTCTTGAAATACGATGTCATAATCAGTGTACCGGAGCATAGTATCTTTGTGCGGCCTCCTTCTGCCGTGGCTGAGAAAAGTTGCTGACACGCTTCATGTAGCCGATGATTCGAGTCAAATAGTCCACATTATTGCTATGACATTTCGGGCATTCCTTCAAGTAACGTTTGTCTATATGATAACAGTCATTGCAGATGGTGTTCGGAATGTTGAAGGTGAAGTAGTTGCAGCCCTCGGTAGCGGCTACCCGGAGCAGCAGTCGGTACTGCTCTTTGCTCAAATGTTCTTCCAGATTCATGTGCAGTGCAGAGCCTCCGGTCAGATGCTCGATGTAGCGGCGACCGTGCAGGCGGAATTTGTCCACAATGTTCAGCGAGCTATCTTCCACAATGTAGAAGTAGCTGTTGTAGCAGTCGCGGAATGTCTGGAACCCGGCCTCCCTATCCCACTTGGCATGTTTCACACCGACGTTCTCGGCGGGAATCATCTCGCAGTTGAACAGCAGGTCCTTGCTACGGTATTTCTTGTTGTACTTCTCCACAATACTCAATATCTCCTGCACGAAAGCTTCGTATTTAGGATTATCATTGATGTCTATGCCCATGAACTGTGCAGCTTCCACCAGCCCGTTCACACCGATAGTCAGATACTGGCGTCCGAGGTTGATGTATCCCGCATCGAACAGTGGCAGCATGCCTTTACTCTGCAACTGTTTCAGATTCTCATTATAAGCCATCTGCACTTTGTGCACCAGGTCTACCACTTCTTCAAGGAAGAAATGATAAAGCAGCCCCGACTTTACAGCGTGCTGGATGCAGCGGTTGAGGTTGATGGTAAGGACACTCTTCGAACCGGTAGACACACCTCCGGCACCCAACGTATAACTGAATCCATTGTCTTGAATTTCATTGCGCAAGCGGCAGCAGCTGCTCAAAGAATCGGCATTGTCGCTCATATAGGTAAAGAAAGAATGGCCTTCGGCATACATCTCCGCCGTGAAGTCACCGTATTCCTTATCCAGTACATCACCGTCTTTCGTCAGCAATGCCATAGTCTCTACCGGGAAAGTAAGCACAGTTTTAGTGCGCTCCTTATTGAACCATTTCATGAAACGTTTCTGCAGCCAGCTCAAGGAATTCCAATCGGGCTTACTGCCATCGGGAAACATGAAATGCTCGAAAAGACTGTTGAAGTAATACTTGTCATAGTATGCCACATTCCAGAAAACGGCTTGGAAATTTCTTGCGCCGGTAGGCTGGTTGATGGAGTAGACCACTTGCTCGAAGCAGTCCGTGATTACCTTGTCTATGGTCCGCTGTCTAGAGGAAAGGTCCACTACCTTTTCGGGATGCAAATAGTAGTCCTCGCCATATTCTTTACCAACAAAGTAGTTCATGTACATCAAAAATTCCGGTGTGGCACAAGCGCCACTCAACATGCTCGATACAATAAACACCATATTGATAAAACCACCGCAGAAAGATTTCAGATTAGTGGGTGCCGTAGAGTTACCTCCCACCGACATGGTACCTCCTATCAGCCAGGGATACATGGTGATACTGGCGCAATAGTTGGCAAGACTGGTTTCATCGTTTTTATAGATAAAGTGGTTATTCAGCAGCTCCAGATAACGGTCGGATATCTCCTTGCCATACATATCTTTGAGGCGGTCCGTCAACAGACGACGATTCAAGCGGATGAAGTTCGGTTTGGGAAGCTCGCCTATCAAAGTAGCCACATTCTTATTTTCCACATTGGCATTGGCATCATATTTACTGCCAGTGGCAGGGTTGGAGGCATCACAATAGTCCAGTAGGAAACGGAGTTTGTCACGCACTTCCCGGTCCTCCAGATGTTTCTGCCGGTAAAGCATGAATGACTTTGCCACAGCATAGTAGTGCTCGGCCATCAGAGCCACCTCTACCTGATTCTGTATATCTTCCACACTGGTTCCGTCGCTGATGCTCACGCGGCTGAGAATATTGGTAATGACATCCTGGGTAGCAAAGCTGCCCACCGATAAAAATGCCTTACTGATTGCATTTTTGATTTTATCAAGCGAGAAAGCCTCTTTCTTACCATCCCTCTTGACGATAAAAGTTTCTGAATTAATCATGTCTATAATTTAAGATTTAAAAAATTATCAACGACAATTCATACAACAATGCACAGAAACCAAGTAATAAAATGAATCTTCAATGGACTCGTTCTATAGCTTTTTCACCCGAAAGCATTGAATGAATGATGTAAAAACGGCAGGTCTTCTGACTTGCTTCTGTTACGACGCCTTCCCGGTCCGTCATCGAACCAGTGGCTTATAGAGTGTCGCAACACCTCTCCTGCAAAGGAGCCAAAGCTTACAGCTACGGGGATAGTTCCTGACTTTCACAGGATTCCCTTTTAATTCCTTATCACGCCAAGGTGACTCGAAAACCATTTTTCGGGAGACAAAGATAAAAAGAACTCACGAAATCCAAGCATTATCCAAGGAAATCTTATCAATTACTTTTCAACTTCCATTTACTATAAATAACCTGTTGGTTGAATTAAATTAGAGAATATTTTATCCGCCCAATCGGATGATGATTAACGAAATTGACATATTGCATGAACGTCATTGCTGCTATTTTGCCTGCTATGCGGGTGAAAAGACCGCAGG